>JBGOTQ010000111.1:0-20474 GCA_041476565.1 Terriglobia bacterium
GAGGTCGCGGCGTGGATTGGAGTGTCCGTCAAAGTCGATCTCGCCTTCCTCGGGCTCGTGCCAGTTCCATAGCGGCAGCACATCGAGTGTGTTCAGCCCCATCGCCTTAAACGCCAAAATTTCCTCGGCCCAGCGATCACGCGGCAGGCGATAATAGAAAAAGGCGCCCGCATACTGGAAGAACGGTCTCCCGTCCACCCAGTACTCAGGGTAGGTATTCACCAGGCGAAATTGGTTGTTGGGTGATCCTGCCCCGGCGCGTACGCGGTCCTGTGCGCGATGTGATGGGCTGGTAGCAAGAAGCACCAGAAGGGTGACGAACAAAAGAATCCGCGGGATGCTGCGCATGAGGGAGAGGCCTCCTCGTCAGCGGCGGGGCTCGGGCCGCAACGTGGCGATGCTATCATAATGGAGAAGCACTTCCAATGGCCGCGTAGGCTGCGTCCGATTGAGCACAAAATCCCCAATGCTCAGGCATAATTCCCATTCCATTTCTTTTCGGTACCTGATCGAGTGCCCTTTGTTGAGTTGGCGGAGAGATCGGTCAAGAGCAGGGATTGACACGGCACGGCTTGAACTCGGGATCCAATTGACACTCCTCCCCCGTCCAGATCAGCCGAGCAATGGCAAGGCCGCAATCCGCCAGGATTCCCTGGAGTGACAGCTCGAACCCTTCTTCAATGCGCGTGTACTGATCGCCGCCACGGAAGGGCAATGGGTCCGAGTCGCGTTCCGAATATTTCAGCGAGACATATCCATCGCCGCTCCGTGTACCGAGAGCGAGTTCGACCGGCGCGGGGACGATGATCTCGTTTCCTGCTGGATCGAGAGCTATGCCTGGACTGACGATGACCTTGTTACCGCCCCCTTTCACTTCGAGACCGTCAACGACTCCGAAACCGTGTAAGTAACGGTTGTGTCTCT
Source organism: Terriglobia bacterium (assembly GCA_041476565.1). GTDB lineage: Bacteria > Acidobacteriota > Terriglobia > Versatilivoradales > Versatilivoraceae > DATKMG01. The sequence continues at coordinate 925 of JBGOTQ010000111.1, forward strand.
TCTGCTTTTCCAGGAAGTAGCCCTGTTCGGTTTGGAAATCCCCGACCGACAGCATCTGACCGTAGAAGTACCGAACTCTTTTGATCGAGGAGGATTCTGGAGGCGTGAGGGGCTGGAATCGTATTGTCCCTCCCGCGAGTCTCTGAAGCGAGCAGCCGAGTTCCCATAAACGCCGGCGTGTCTGTTCGGGCATCTCACCTTCCCGAAAGAATAGCGCTTCCGCCAGAAATGCGAGTAGCTGGAGAACAGTGATGCCCGGATCATTCTCACGATTCTCCACCCATTCCGGAAAATCGATTCCGACTCGACGAATAATGTTGCTCAAGAGAGTTTGTAACTTAGAAGATTCCAGATGAGTTGTGGGCCGAGACATTAGAACACCTCCTTGTGATCACCTGTGGGTCCCCGCCAAAGCCCGTGGAGCGAGAGAATGCAAAACCACCTGCCGGCACGAGACCATTGAATTTAATCCGGAGTCTTAGTGTGAACAGTATACGCCTTTCCTTATTGGCAGCATTGGCAGCAGTTCGAAAAAGGCGCAATTCAAAGTGCGACAGGTTATTGAGGAAAACCTTCAATTTTATTGTCCCGAAGGGACAACGGAGAGTAGCCGGTGGTTACGCGCCAATGCGCGTTACCACCGGAATTTTCACTCCAGAATCTGTTGGAACCCCGGCAGGGGTTCCAGAAATCCTGCCTCTCTGCCGGGACCCTGGTTGATTGGCCAGCGGCTTGCCGCAGGTTTTTGGCTTCAGCCCGACAAAGAGGAGTATCGTAGCCTGAGAACAAAGAGTTCGAACGAAGCGGTCACTTGAACGGAGCCGGCAAGACGGCACCAGGGAAAGCGGCGTCGCGCCGCCGCACTCCAAAGCGCCGCTCCCCTCGGTCGCGACGCGAAAGGTCCCGTCTCCAGAGGCCCCCCTGGGACCTGTCGCACTTTGAATTGCACCCGTTCGAAAAGGGCGCCATTTTTTCCGACCTTGTGGCCAGAAATGCAGGGGTATCCCCGGACCCGAAGTGCCGGTATGGTGCCTCCACTCGCACTTTGAATTGCACCCAATTCGGCCATTTCATTTGCTTTGTCAGCCGGATTGTGTTACCGTCCTTGATCAGATTCTCACTCCCAATCAAACGTAAAATGTCGACAGGGGAAGGTCTATGAAAGAGACAAATCCTGAATCTACGGATATAATTGCAGACGTAGTGGAGAGTCTTTTGATTCCCGGGAAGCTGGTCTATAAGATCCTTTCAGTCATAGTGACTTTGTCCCAATGCGAACGGGCAGCGGTGTTTGCAGTGGCACCCGGGAACAAGTTTGAACCGAAGGCCCAAGTTGGCCTCTCTCCGAACCACCTCAGTATCGTGCGGGACGTTCTCAACAATTTCGCGAATGAGCTGCATCATTCTTCAGGTCTGATTTACGTGACGGACACCCGGAAGGACGAGAAGTTTCGCAAAATCTCCGTCCTGAAGGGAGTAGACATTCTTTCATTTGCCTGCATCCCGTTTAAACTCGAAGCTGATGTCCAGGGGATTCTCTATCTTGACAGCACGACCCATACCCGGATCTTTTCCTCAACGGATCTGGAAAGGATCAACCGCTATGCGAAACTGGTAACTCAGGCTATGTTGAGAGAAAAGCGGCTCGGCGAAGACGAGCTCAAAATTGCTACTGTCTCCGTCAACGATTACCTGGCCGAACGTTCCCTAGACGAGCTCGAGCATCAACAACTCTATTCCCTCCTCGAAAAGAATAACTGGAATGTGACAAAAACTGCACAACTGATGGATATGCCCAGGCGGACGCTCTACAACAAAATGACTAAACATGGGATCAAAAGGCCACGGCGCGGACGACAGGGAACGGCTGCCGTTGCCTGAGAATGGACAAGAAACAGGTTGCCGTTATTCTGGAAGAAATTGGGACGCTCCTCGAGTTAAAAGGGGAGAATCCCTTCAAGTCGCGAGCCTATACCAATGCTGCCAGAGTCATCGAAGGGCTCGGCACAGACTTGGGTGAACTGGTCAGCAGTGGGGAGATCTCCAAGATCAAAGGTATCGGAGAAGCCCTTTCCCAAAAAATCACAGAACTGGTGACCACGGGCCACCTCGATTATTACGACTTACTTCGTGCCTCTTTCCCTGAGGGCATTTTGACGATGCTTTCGATCTCTGGGCTGGGACCCAAGAAAGTCAAAACACTTTACGAAAAACTCAGAATTGCCACAATTGCAGATTTGAAGAAAGCTTGTGAAGCTGATCAATTATTGAACCTGGACGGATTTGGTCAGAAGAGTCAGGAGAAGATTCTGCAGGGAATTCAATACCTGCAGAAACACCAGGATCATCATCTGATCAGCTTTGCCCTCGATCATGGACAGAAATTACTGGAGGCGTTGGAAAAGCACTCTTCCATTATTCGAATCAGCCTGGCGGGGAGCCTGAGGCGACAGAAGGAGACAGTCAAAGATATTGACTTGGTTGCCAGCAGCAAAGAGGAGGTGTCGGTGATGGGTTTTTTTGCCGCCCTCCCAGAAGTCGAGAGAGTGATTGCCTCCGGAGAAACGAAATCCAGCGTACTCTTGAAATCAGGAATTAATGCTGATCTGCGGCTCGTTTCCGACAGCCAATTCCCGTATGCTTTACGTCATTTCACGGGTAGCCGTGAGCACAGCGCAGCCATGCGAGCGCGGGCCGAGGCTCAAGGCATGAAGATAAACGAGTATGGATTGTTTCAGGCCGATAGCTTGATTTCCTGCCGAGATGAAGCCCAGATCTTCAAGCACTTAGGGCTCAGTTATATCCCGCCCGAACTGCGAGAAGACATGGGCGAAATTGAGGCGGCTGAGACCGACGGCTTGCCCAGGTTGATAGAACTCCAGGATCTCAAAGGGACCTTCCATGTCCATACCACTTACAGCGATGGGGTGTCCACCCTGGAGGAAATGGCTCTGGTCGCAAAGAAACACGGTTTTCAGTACCTGGGGATATCCGACCACAGCCAGTCAGCTTTTTATGCGAGGGGGCTAAAAGTTGAAGAGGTCTTGCGTCAGCATGCGGAAATTGACCACCTCAACCAAAGGCTGAAACCCTTTCACATTTTGAAGGGGATCGAATCGGACATTCTCGCTAATGGTTCTCTGGACTATCCAAACGAGGTACTGGCCCGATTTGACTTCGTTATAGCTGCAATTCACAGCCGGTTCAATTTGTCTCAAGAACAGATGACCGACCGAATCTGCAAGGCGTTACGGAACAAGTTTGTAACGATGCTGGCCCATCCTACTGGCCGCTTGCTGCTGTCACGTGAGTCCTACGCCCTGGATATGACTAGGGTCATTGCAGAAGCAGCAGCCAACCGGGTCATCATTGAAATCAACGCCCATCCCATGCGGCTTGACTTGGACTGGCGCTTGCTCAAACATGCCAAAGAACTCGGTATGATGACCTCTATCAATCCCGATGCTCATGACGTTGAAGGCTTTCAGGACCTCCGATTCGGTGTGGGGGTTGCCCGCAAGGGTTGGCTGGAGCCGAGTGACGTTCTCAACACACAAACCCTGTCGCAGGTCCTGGATTACCTGAAAAGAAAGAAAGCTGCTTGACGAAGAAGCCTAAATTTAACCAGCCCCGCGTTTTGATCAGCCGCGTTTATACCAAGACTGGCGACCAGGGAGAAACGAGCCTGGTGGGGGGCCATCGCGTGTCTAAGGACGCATCTCGAATTCAGGCTTATGGTACGGTTGATGAATTGAATTCCTTCGTAGGTTTGGTTTGCCAGACGACTGAAGGCTTGGAATCCAGCTACCCCCGGCTCGGCCAACTGGTCCGGACTCTAACCCGGATTCAACAGGAGCTGTTCAACCTGGGAGCCGCTCTGGCCACGCGAATTCAGGACCTGCAGCCTCGTCAACCTCGTATCATGGAGGAAGATATCTTGCGGCTGGAGGAGGAAATCGACAGCCTGAACCGGGAGTTGCCAGTTCTTCATTCTTTCGTTATTCCTGGAGGGAGCCGAATCAATGCCGAACTGCACGTTTGCCGCGCCGTTTGCCGCAGGACCGAGCGGTTGTGCGTGAGCCTCGCTCACGAAGAAGAAATCCCACCGGAGACCCTGCCATACTTAAATCGTTTGAGGAATGCGTTCTTCGTGTGGAGCCGCTGGGCCAGCTTGGTATTGGGTCAGCCCGAGACGTTGTGGGACCCGAACAGAGCAGATGAGCAAGAATAAACACGGATGGGTGGTCCAAAAGAAATCCGTTCAACCATCAAGATTAATACCGGGTTTCTGGAGTCCCTTACAATTCGAATGTTGTGCTTTTGGGACAAGAAGAATTTGCCACAGAGACAAGGAGAGCACAGAGTGGCACGGCTGACCTAATGTCGTTGCTTATCAGTAAAGGAACCTAGGGAATCTGCCGATACAACCAAGTGTTAGCAGGCGAAATAGCCCGTATAGCCACTAGGGAGGTAATCAATGCCTATTGATGGGATTAATGGCAAATCCCAGGCGGAGTTAATTCAGTTTCGAACTGAGAACAAAGAGCTTCCACGCGACAACCATAGACTTTCAAATGCTGCTTCCGCGAAGTCAGACGAAGACAATGTGCAGGTATCCGACAAAGCCCAAGAATTCCTCAGGGTGAAGAGATTGGTGGATTCTTTGCCGGATGTCCGGATCGACCGAATCAATGAGTTGGCTAAGGCAATTGATGCCGGAACCTACCATCCAAAAGCTGAGGAAGTTGCCTCGGCCCTCATCGATAAAAACCTGATTGATAAGATTGGCTGAACCCTCCGGGTAACACAACCCCCTGAACATAGTATTGGAAGCCACGATGAATTCGTTTTTCGGATTCGTCGTGGGCTTTTCGAGAGGGCCAAAAGACCCACGGTTATTGCCCAAAGCGCAGTAACCGTGGCTACCAGGGCTCACATTGTCATAGAAGCCCTTCCTGCCCCATCTAGGGGCACCACGCAGCATGAAAATAGTAGGGGACGCTCGCCGTAGCGTTCCTCGTTGGAAATCATGGGTCCTGTTTGGTTCAGGAAACGGAACGGCGTCCGTTCCCTACGAATTAGAGGTTTTCAAGAGAGTGCCCCATGACCCATTCAAGTTCACCACAGCAGATGAAAATGGTCTTCAGCCCACGAAGTGGGCGAAGGAGAGTAGCCCAGGGCAAAGCGAGCGACGGCGGTCGCGTAGCGATTTTTGGCGAGCGATGCCCTGGGTCATCGTATACCCCCGACTCTTACTCCTCGATCAGGCGCGGGCGGACTCCCCGCGCCTGATCGAGGAGTTGAGCTCTATTGCGGAATCTTAGTCCCAGGGCGTCGCGGTCGGCAGTCGCCTGCCGGCTCCTGCTTCTCGCCCGCTATGCCCTGGGCTTTTTTCTTATGGCCCTTCAGGCCATTTTCATGAAAGACAAACTGGTGTTATAGCACGCTTTTTTCACGGGTGTCGCCGTCCTAAGAAGGGTCCAAATCCAGCACAATAAGAGCATAGATCCCCAGCCGGGGAAGGACGAACTCGGTGAAGCCATCCTTGCGAATGGGAGTCACGACCGGCCCTTTTGAGAATCCGGTTGGGGAATCTTCGGGGCTAAGGACTTGGACCCTCTTGAAGTCTCCTCTAACTTGAATTTGAACCTCATCGATGGGTTCGATCGCGTAATTAATCAGATGCACAATTCTTTGCTTTGAGTTGATTGCCTGTGCGGTTCTGGCAAGAACTGTCGGGGCATTCCAAATCCGGATCCATCTGTCATTGTAAGAAACCGCAGCCCGGACATCTTTGGCAAACTGATCCGGGTCCGAAATCGCGCCCCCGTAAACACGCCATTTCCCCTTGCCCGTTGGGTGATCTCTAAAATCCTTGGTATAGTCGGACCGCTGTGCACCTTCCCCAGGCGCGATTTCCGGGGTATTGGGAGGATTGACCACTACGATGCCGCCAGTTCTCACATAGTCGGACAGCATCTGAATCTCCGCCGGCGGGAACGGATTTAGATTCACAGCTATGACCAGATTGTAAGTATCGAGAGACACCCCAGCCAGGTCGGTTTTCTTCAGGATGCGGTACTGAACCCCACGCCGGGCAAGCAGATTCAAGATTTCAGAAGATTGGACAATATCCTCGACAATCACACCCACATTGACCAGAGAGGGCAGAAGTAAGTATTGAGAATGGCTGGTAAAGAAGTCCTGAAACCTTGCCAGTGTCTTCCACTCCTGCAGTGCCATTAGATCTCGCTCGAATAATCCGAGGCGGAGCCAGTCGTCCAGGTCAAAGAACCAGGATCCCCCAAACAACGCAGCCTCAGCCATCACAAGGGCTCGGCTGCCCGAGGGAAGGACGCTCACCCCATCCTCCGAGCGGTTGTGTTGAAAACTCAAAAGCACGGGGCAGCCGTGTGAGAATGAAGCTGCATAGTTGAACAGCCAGAGATTCTGATCAATCCAGGGACCTTGGGACGCCCCGGCAATCATGACTTGGCCTCCCTCAAGAAGGACGCTCGTGGGCCGCACCTCGGGCCAGGTACCCTCGTCTATCGCCAGGATGGGGGACCTGGGGACATCCTCCAATAGGTCACTGGGGAGGAGTGGAACCACCAGCGCGGTTGGCCGGGAGGATTTGATTTTTTGGGATACATTCCTGACAAACCTGGCCACACTGGCCTTCTCTTGGACACTCGGGGAGATCCTTTCCAAAATAACTCCGTCAGCTCCGGCGTCGACCGCCTTAATGGACTGGATCACAACCGCGTTTTGCCAGTCTGGCTCATCCAGGTTCGCCTGGTAACAAGCAACGAACGGGTGGGTCGAGAGATTCACTTCCTGGCAGGGCAAAGGAATGCCTTGAGGGCTTTTCAGGGTTCGCTTGGTTGTATTGGCTACCTCAGGAGGGAGGAAGAGCTGGCCGGTCGAAACCACACCCATGACCCGAATTCTCTGCTGTCGACAACGGCAAATATATTCGCGGATCCCGCCTGATTCTTTTTCCTCCTCCCGCGCATCCAACCCAACACTCCAGGTCAACCATACCCAGTCGAAGCCCGCCTGTTTCAGATAGTCGATTGTGGACGGAGCGTACCAGTTGCGAATGGCTTCGGCGAGTTTCGTCTCGTCTGCAAGGGCTTCCCCCGTCAACTGGCGTCTTTTAAGTTCGAGGGGCCCTCCGGCCCATCTGGCAGCCCGGACAGGCGCCAGCACAGGGATGGCCTGCGCTTGCGCAAAAATCTCGCAACTGGCGAGTAGTAAGAACAAAACAGCGGTGGGTTTGACGTTTATCACTCTAGATCATTCAACCTTCCAAAGCATAGACGACTCCATGACTGGAAACTTGATAAATCAAGCCGTCCGATATGACAGGAGAACAGAGGGTGGAACTCCCAGCTATGATTTTGAATTTCTCCTCGCCGGTTTTGGAATCATAAGCAGTCAGAGGGCCCGAGTAGGGGGACAGGTAGACCAGTCCGTCGACTACGACAGGACTCGCCGCGATACTCCAGGGGACTCGCTGCTTCCAAATTTCTTGTCCTGTGGCGCTCCTCAAGGCATAAAGGAAACCATCTGCGGAGCCCACATAGACCCTTTCGTCGAAACTGGCTGCAGATGCCAGGATCTGGAGCCCGGTAGGAAACTGCCACCGGATATTTCCAGAGGCAACATCGAAGGCATAAAAGCAACAATCAAACGAGCCCGCAAAGACGATTTCGGCCTCAACCAGCGGTGAAGAGACAATCGGCCCGAGTGCCTTGCTTCTCCAGAGGACGGCACCGTTGCCCGTGTCCAGAGCCAGCAACTCACCCCTGTCGGTTCCAAAGAACACCACACGCCCCGCCACCGCCGCTGAAGAATGAATACGGTAACCCGCTTTGAACCTCCACTTCTCCCTGCCGGATTCCAAATCCACCGCATAAAAAAATCCATCACACGACCCGCAGAATACTGTCTTCTCGGCAATCACAGGGGAAGCCCAGACCTCATCTTGAGTTGGAAACTTCCAGACGACCTCACCACTCTCCCTTTTGAGCTTATAGATGTGATGGTCTCCTGAGCCCATTAAGATCCAGGAGTCAACGACAGCGGGCGACGATGAAACACTCCCCTTCGTCGACAGCCGCCAACGGGCGGTACCGGACTTCACATCAATTCCCGCCAGGTCCCCCTCCAGCCCGCCGACAAACAACAGTCCCTCAATCAGGCACGGGGAGGAGCGTATACCGCCGCGAACTTGAAATTGCCAGCGGACCTTCCTGACCTGGAGGACCGGCATGGCATTCAGAGTCCCGGTCCGTGCCTGATTTAATCGGAATGTCGGCCATTCCGTTGGAGCAGAAGAGGTCATATCTCGTTTTTCTCAGAATGGCTTTATACCAAATTGCAAACAAAAAGATACATTGAGCCAGCCCCTCACTCGGCCTTTGGCCACCCTCCTACCGGGAGAGGGTCACGGGGGTGAAGGGCAAATCTGCATTCCTAAGGCCTTTCAGACCATTTGAATGCAACTTGGTATTGGTAGCCACGATTGATGCGTTTCGTGCATTAATCGTGGGTAGTGATCCCGCCCTATGCTGACAGCTTTAAGATGAACGCAGGGAACGATGCTCCTCCGCGTCTCCCTCGGCCAAAGTCAAGCACGAAGCGTGAGGCCTGAAAGGCCGGCATATTCCAGCCCAAGGCAGAGCGGATGGCATTGGCCAGCCGCGTCGCCCTGGGTCATTGAATCCCCCAAGACCTTCCAAAGCTCTGAAAGAGCGCAATAGTTCACCAAACGAAATCGACCAAATCCAGAGGATATACGGGATTCGTTTTGGCGACACAGCCAATATTCATGCACTGTTACGTCACGTTGATCTGCCTTCGCCTGATCTTCTCCATCTCATAAACTCCCAGGCCAAGAGAACCGGCATATTGGATATGCTCAGGTTCCCGAATGAACAAATTCTTGCGGGGATTTTCGATGTAGACTGTTTCAGGTGCAAGGTTTTCAGGAGAACGATCCCAAAGAGAAACAGCCCCTGCTTCTTTTCTCTTAGCTTCGACGATATCTAATTCAACTCGATCGATAGCCACCGGGTCTGTGCCAAAGTATATGAGGCCGGGATACCACAGGTAATTCTGGTTTCGGGCAAACGGTCCGCCGTGGTACACTCCCCGCAAGCCATCCATGATTTGCAGGACCGTCTTAGACCTCAGCGGTTCCATGCTGCAGAGCTGCCCAATAAAGGTCTTGGTGCGGGTCGTCGGGATCTTGTGTGATCGTGCCACATTATCGAAGGAGCCGTAGGCGATATTCTTGAGGCAGCCGGTCACCCCCGCAGCACTGTGGTCCTTCAGATTGGGAACATTGATGATTTTGGTAACGACCTGACTGACCAGCTTGGCCAGATAAGAGCGGGTTTCCTCCTCGCCAAAGAAACTCCGTTCGGCGTAGATATTCTTGTCGAAACCGCCCAGCTCCTGACGGCTCCCATTCAGGCCGACGACACGGATCCGCTCCGGAACGACTGCATAGTAACCAACAAGATCCAGTTGTTCTGTGTATCGCTCATATAGGTAGATGTGTTGCGGGGGGATACCGGCCAGATTCAAAGCCCGGATGATTTCAAGGACGATTTCAGGGGAAGAGACACAGTATGGCAACCCTGATGCGTTGACTTTGATTGCCACGACATCATCCTTATTAAAAAAGAACTGCCAGGCTTTCAGAGGCGTGGAAGCACCGGTGAGCTCAATCATTCCCCGATCCACCATTTTTCGGACAATATCTGGATCAACGCGGTTCTGAACGATGACGTTGTTGCTCTTGAGTTCTATGATCTGACCTGGGAATGGGCCCGGCATGCCCATAGTTTGAGGGAAGCGATCCGTGCCTGCTTTATTGGCGCGATCATCCGCGGAGTCGGATTTCGGATATGCGATGGACTCTCCAAGGAGTCCCAATACCATCCCCTGCAGGAATTCTCGGCGTTTCATGGTTGATTCGTGGCTTGAATTATGAAAAGCGAAAGCGTGTCAGAAGCTCGATCGATAAGAAATAGGGTTCCCTCGGTTTGGTATTTATCGGGTCATTCGTTTACTTTGGGGGACCCTCCGATGGCACGCCCGAGACAGCCCTCTGGACGTTCTCTCGGGCCTGGCTCATTTTCTCGCTGAGCTCCTTGTGGAGCGCTCTTTCTCGTTTGGCCTCGTCGTTGCGTCCCAGTCGGGCGTAGGCATTTGCCAGGTGGAAATGCGTCATGGGGTTTTCCGGCTGGAGCTTCACGGCAGTCTCCAGGGCACCGACTGCTTCTGAGACTCTCTCGGCGGATATCAGTGCCCGGCCGAGTTCGAGGTAGGCGTCTGCGAAACCGGCATCAAACTGTACGGCACGGGACAAATGCTTGATTGCCTTGTCCAATTCCGGGATCTGAAGAGCGAGTTCGCCCAGCACGAATTCCGCGGCCGCATTCCCAGGATCAATCTTCAGCTCTTCTTCGAACTCTTTTCGGGCATCTTCCAGTGTGGTCGCGGTCTTGGGGGCAGATAAATAAAGGCGTCCCAGCCGGTAGTGCATACCGGACAGGCGCGGGTTCTTTTCCAGGATTGTGCGATATTCTTTTGCCGCTTCTTCCCATTTCTCCTGCATCTCCAGCGTCTCAGCATTGAGCTCATGCACTTGATAAGAGGTGGGCGCCTTGAGCACTAGTTCTTGTGATGCTCTGGTGGCAAGATCCGAATAGACATGAACAGTTTGGTAAATGACTTCAGGATCGCCAGGGAAATCCCGGTTGAGCATTCGGACAAAATCGACGGTATCGTTTTGCAGGTTAAGAGCCACAGAGCATCGGACCCCAGCCAGTCCCATCTCATACTTGAGGTGCTTCTCAGAGACCCGCGATGTGTCTTTCCTAAGGTAAGAGAGCGCTTCCTTGCACTGGCCGCTCCCCGCCAGACTCGGCCCCAAATAGAAACGGGCTTGAGTCAAGGTGGGCTTGAGCTTCAGGGCTTGACGCAGAGGCTGAATCGCATTATGTGGACGACCCGAGGAATAGTAGGCAATTCCCAGATTCAGCTGGTAGTCAGCTATGCCAGGAGACAGTTTCGCTAATTTCTCATAACCACGAATAGCGGCCTCCCAGTCTTTGTTGATGAATGCAGCGAGCGCTTCCCGGGCAAGCGGATCACCTTGTGGTTGTTCAGGGGGGATTGAAAACCGAGGCGGGGATGATTCCTGAGTGACCTGCCCCAGAGGTCTCTCTGCTACAATAAGGGCTAGGGACAGTACCAAAAGCAAGACCTTGGTTCGGAGTGTTTTCTGCAACCTCGTGTTCTCACCTCGCTTATTTGCCCAGGTCACGTCAGGGTCGTTTTCTATTTAACGAGAATAGAGGAAAGACCCGAAGCAGTCAAGCCACAACAGGGCTCTTGAAGCGATTGAATCTTGCGCAGCACGGGCCACGCCTCGCGTCCAGGTGACTCTCTTGAAAATCTCTGATTCGTAGGGAACGGACGCCGTTCCGTTCCCTATACCAAACAGTACTCATAATTCGCAATAGGGAACGCTACGGCGAGCGTTCCCTACCATTTTCATGTTACGTGGTGCCCCTGGGAGGGGCATGAAAGGCTTTCATGAAAATTCGGGTTTGGAGGGCCGAACTCCGTGAGGCCGGCAAATACGCCAGACAGAAATCGGCCTCGCAGAGCTCGGCCCTCCAGCATTTTCATCCGCGGTGGTGAACTTGAAAAGGTCATGAGGCACTCTCTCGAAAATTATGCTGGTTTTTGTGCTCGTTCTTGTCCTCGAGAATGAACCATTCGAATACGACGACGGGAACGAGGAACGATTAAGAGTGTGGCTCGATGTCATCCAATCTGGTGGAGGGCGTGGCCGTCTTGAATTTCTTTCGTCTCAATAGCAACACAAAAAAAGGCGGGGGAGTCTGTCCCCCGCCTCTTCCAAACACCCTTTTCCCACCGCCATTTGAGCGGCAAGAAATGAGCTTAGAACAAAAACCTCAGAGCAAATTGGATTTGCCGCGCTCCTTGCGTACTGGTAATTCTTCCCATGGTCGGGCCCACACCAGTATCTGGGGCGTTGAACACGGGCGTGTTGGTCAAGTTGATGAACTCGGATCGGAACTCGAACTTATACCGTTCGGTGATTACGAAGTTCTTCGTAAGCCCCATGTCCAGGCTCCTCATACCCGGCCCATACAACGTTCCGTTACCACATGTACCAAACGTGCCGACGGGAGCCGGAGAAAAGGCGGAGGGATCGAAGTACTGAAGTCCTCCTAATGGGGAGTTAGTGCCAAGGCCATTAATGGTGGCCGGGCCGTTGCAGTTGGCTTTCGGACCTCGCGAATTCGTTCCGGAAGCATCAGGGGCGCTCATGGTGCTCGGGAACCCGCCACGGAGCGAAAGAATACCACTCACCTGCCAGTTGCCCGCGATGCCGCGAGCCACTGGATTCCAGTCGTTGCCAATCGACTTGCCTTTACCGACCGGCAACTCGTAGACCACATAGCTGGACAGGTTATGCTTGACATCAAAGAAGCAAGGCCCCCACTCAGACTTTCTGTCATACAGGTTCTGAAAGTAGGCTGATTGGGAATTGACCTGACTTCCCCAGGATCCATAGTAACCGAGCGAGTCCGACATGCACTTGGAGAAAGTGTAGGCCACCTGGTATTGCAAGCCCTGGCTCATGCGCTTGCGCAGGGTGACTTGCAGGGCATCGTACTTCTGGTTGCCGTTGGACTCCGTACCGGAAATCTGGCTGATGTTTGCCAGGGTCGGGTTGCCAGACAAGTAAGGGCTGGGCGCAGTGATTGGCACCGGCTTAACAGGGTTACTGGTATCCACCCCCAAAAGTTGCCTCTGGAAATAAGGCATAGGGACCATCAGGTGGGTTCCATGCTGGCCCACATAGGCGGTTGACAGCGTGGTGCTGTTGCCGAACTGCTTTTCAAGTGTGAGGCTCCACTGCTGGACAATCGCGGGCTTAACGTTCGGGTCCCACAGACGAATGGTCGCGTTGTTGTAAGGGTTAGTTTGCTGCAGAACCGTCAATCCCTGGTCTGTAGTTGAGCCGGGATAGGTCAGGCTGTCGTAAACGTTGTTATATTCAGTCGTGAAGGGAGGGTTGATCGTGAGCCGCAGGTTGGTGCCGGTCCCCTCCAGGTAACTTGAAACTGTATATGCACCCCGGAGCACTAAGGATTTGTTCATGGCCTGCGGGTTCCAGGCGAATCCAAAACGAGGCTGGACGTCGCCAAGCCCCCAATTGTAGTTGTTGTAAAGAGCCCGGCTGTTACTGTAGAGATTACTTGTACCAGGGCTTTGAATTTCCCCGCTGAACGGAGCAAAGTTTGTCTGGCGGTCGTGTACCTCTACCCAGGGGGTGTGGGTCTCATAACGGAGTCCCATGTTAACAGTTAGTGAACTGTTCGCCCGCCATTCGTCGGTAACAAAGCCTGCGATGACTGTTGAACGCTGCCCCCAGGTCCCTGAATTGACACCGCGTTGGACAATCTCTGGAAGTCCCAGGAAGAAGTCCGCTTCCGGAGATCCGGAGCCCTTTCCTGCAGTAGAAAGTTGACCCGGCCCGGCAGTCCATCTTCCGTCAAAATACATGTTTCCTGTTCGCCCGTAGTTACCGGCATAGAAGGGGTTGATGCGCTCGCGCATATACTGGAAACCGGTGTGAAAGGTGTGCGCACGCTTCGAAATAATGAGGGAGTCCCCAATCTGAATCACTGTGCTGGGAAACAGCTGCTGAGTGCCGATGTTGGCGTTTCCGATGTTACTCACAAATCCGCCAGTGAAATTCAATGCCAACAAACCCGGACCGCGGGTGTTGACACCCGGAATTCCCAGTGTGTCAGCCACATTGCCTAAGCCATTGTCTGTCCCGCCGCTCCACGTAGAAACGTAATTGACGCCCATCCGGAAGTCGTTCACGAGAGTCGGACTGAACGTCTTCGTCCAATCGACCACTGAACTCCAAATGGGGTTGTACGAGAAACTACCGAAATAGAGCGGGAACGTATTGGTAGTGGGAGAGTTCTGGCGGCTCCAAGAAAAGCGGCCGAAGATTTTGTCCGCGTCGGTGAGGTTCGCGTCGGCTTTAATGTCGTACTGGTCGGCAACAATATCGTTGACGCTCGTGTTGACCTGATTGTTCTGGAGCCCGCCGGTAATCGGCCCTGGATAGAGCGCTGTGTTAGAGAAAAGGTTACTCGCAACAGGGTTGATCCTGCTCAGTGGGATCTGGTTGTTGAGAAAGGGAACGCGTTGCCCGTTCACATAATTAGCGGGATTGGGATCGTAGAGCTGGATGGATCGTTGCCCCGCACCTGCAGGATTACAAATCCCATTCGTAAATCCAGCGGTGCACAACTCGGAGAAATCCCCTTGTCGCTCCTTGGCCGTGAACACGGAAAGAGTGCCAGCCGAAGCGGGAAAGTTGATCCGCCTCCCCGCGTAGTCGCCGAAGATGAAAAACTTGTTCTTGATGATGGGTCCGCCTGCACTGGCGCCAAATTGGTTCCAACGGAGTTTTGCTTTTGCCGCATTCGTCCAATTGTTTTCCCAGGTGTTGGCATTCAGCACATCATTCCGCAAGAACTCATAGGCACTCCCGTGCAATTGGTTGGTGCCGGATTTGATGCTGGCACTGATGATGCCGCCCTCGAAGTTTCCAAAATCTGCCGGCGCATTGTTGGTGATCATGTTGAATTCCTGGATCGCGTCGGGAGCCGGCTGATAACCCACCAGGTTGTCTGACACCTGGTTGTTGTCCAGGCCATCCAGCAGGAAATTGTTGGACTGCTCACGGTTGCCGTTCACGTAAGGCCTGCCGGAACCGAAACCCCCTTGCATCGCGCCCGTAAACCAATTAGGGCTGGGGTGCGTGCTGCCTGGCACCAGCAGAGTCAACTGAATATAATTCCGAGTGGCTAGAGGCAACGCCTCATTGATCTTGTTGTCAATGATAGTGCCCAACTGCATGGTGTCGGTGTTCAGGAGCGGCGCGCTCCCGCTAACCTCAACCGTTTGAGTTACTTCACCGATCTTCATGTCGAAGTCCACCCGTGCCGTTTGATTCATCTCCAAGGTAACGGGGGGAAGAACTGCGGTTTGAAACCCCGACATTTCCACACGCACTTCATACTTGCCAGCGGGTAACCGCGGCAGGTTGTAGAACCCTTCAGCATTGGTTTCAGTGTTCCACAAAGTGCCACGCGCCGTGTCCTTGGCAGTCACCTTGGCCCCTACAATGGCAGCCCCCGAGGGATCCACCACCTTCCCCGTGATGGCAGCCGTCACCTGCTGGCTCCAGGCAGAGCCCAGAAACACAGCAAAAGCTGTTACCAACACGAGAGACAGGATGACAATCCCTCTCGTCAATACGCTTTCAAACTTCATAGATCCTCCTCTTTTGGATATGAACCTTCACACACTCTCTCCGAAATTGATACTACGCGCCTTTATATGTTCTAATCGTTCGTAAAAGCCTGTATCCATGACTCCCCGCAAAAATCATGGCCTATTTGTCTTCAACCACAATTGTATGGTTTTCAATTTTCTGGCCTAGTAAGTGCAATAAGGATTCCACAAGCGGCTTCTGCCTCAAAGAAAAACATAATTGTTCATTAAGCTGGACTTGCTACATAATTTTGACAATAGCGAAAACACGAGTGACAAAAAATTATACGAAATCCTGAAAACCTCTCTGCAATTTCGCAGAAATAATGTCGCCAATGTCGCCTGGTGGTCTCCATGAAACAAAGGCCCCCCAGACTGAACCGTCATTCGAGACAAACAATGACCCTGTATATCCATAATTATTGCTAAAGCTCTCCGAAATTACTGGATATCACCAAAAGGTCAAACTGAACTTTGTTCTCGGGAAACTGCTTGGCAAGGGCAGCTGTTGCTGGCATCAATCTTCTCCCAATCTGGATTTGAATTTGGCGTTAAGGGGTGTATACTTCCTGTTAGTGAATTGACTCAATTGACATTAGGTGAAGGCCTTCTCCGCTGTTAAACGCCTATGGTTAACACGTTAAATGGGTTCGGTCTGCCTTCACGCGAGGAGAAACTCGCCCAGCTGGAAAGGATTGTCACGAGCCGATCCTTTCAGGGAGCGGAGATATTGAAATCGTTTTTGCGATTTGTGGTGGGCAAGTCCGTCGATGGTCTGGATAGCGAGTTGAAAGAATATACCATTGCAACAGAGGTGTTTGGACGTAAGGAAGATTACGATCCGCGCATCGATTCCCTTGTTCGTGTTCAAGCGGCGCGTCTGCGATCCAAACTCGAAGAGTATTACTTAATCGAAGGGAAGTCGGATCCGATCCGCATCCATCTGCCGAAAGGGCACTACCTTCCACTCTTTACGTCCACCGGTTTCCCCAACGAACCTCAAGAGGCTTCAGTCAGAACCGCTAACAATACTAACTCTTCTTTTTTCCCAGATCAGCCTCGGCAGCCAGTTGGTTCTCCAGAGAGAAAGACCAGGAACTATCTGCTGGTGACTTTGCTGCTCGCCAACATAGTCTCCGGATATCTGGCCTATCATTACCACTTCATTGCCAGCCGAAACTACGAAAACAGTGTCTCGGTCAAGCCGCATCCCGAATTCTTTCGAGAGATTGCTCCACTGTGGGGACACTTCCTGCTTTCCGACTCTCCCGTGTTGATTGCTTATAGCAATCCCGTGTTTCAGGGGAATGCAGTGGACGGAATGAAGTATTGGTTGCCGATGGAACAGACCTCCCCCAACCTCCGACCCCCTTCTGTATCGCGGATGACAGAACCGCGCTCGATCACAGATGTTTATACGGGGGTAGGGGAGGTCATGGGAGTGAGTTTCCTCGGGAGTCTATTTTGGAAGACAGGGACCCCCTTTCGCGTTGAACGAAGCTTGCTGCTAACTTGGGAAGATTTGAAGGATCAAAATGTCATTTTCTTAGGGGGACCTGCTGAAAACATACTCTTGCGGCGTCTCCCCCAAGAACAGGATTTGATTCATCGAACTGAGCACAGTAAAGACGGGACGCCGAGAGCCGAGGTCTTCAACCGGAACCCCAGAGGCAACGAAAAGACCAGCTATGAAGCGACCCTTGAAGGTTCATCGCAAAGCATGGTGACGCGCGATTATGGACTGATCAGCATGCTGAAGGGCATTGAACCCAATCGGCACCTTCTCATTCTGGCGGGAATCACCACGTTTGGAACCCAGGCCTGCGCCGAGTACATCAGCAAGCCTGAAAGCATTAAGGAATTGATCAAGCACCTGAATCTCTCCACAGATCCTGCCCGGCCACGCCTACCCGACTCTTACCAAGTGCTACTGGAGGTAACGATTGAGGGCAGTATTCCAGTCCGCACCTCCTACGTGACTCATCACGTTCTGAACTGAGCAGGAGGTTCTTCCCGCTCTTGCACCCTGTAGTATGAGGATGGGACTGGATCTCCTGACCAGACCGGAATGTCTTTCAAGCCTCCCACTCCTTCTTGTTGTACTCGTTCTCGTCGTCGTACTCGGGTTTCTTTCCTTCAAAACCGAGGACGAGAACGATTCTCAAGAGAGTCCCAGATTCTCTAGAAAAAACTCTGCTGGTGGCCGCCGCGCTCCGTCGCGGCGGACCAAGGGGACTTTACTGTCGCGCCGGAGCGCGACAACTACCAAGATAGCCTCTTCATGGGGGCTGACCAGGGCGGCGAGAGGCGAGCATGAGAGGGCGGTTTACCGACCCTTGAGGGCCTCCAGTTCTCTGAAGAGTTTCAGTTCCCTCGATTGGTCGCCGCTCCGGCCCAAGACACGGTAAGCGTTGGCGAGTGCCAGATGCATTGCGCTGTTCCTCGGATCCAGCCTGGCCGCTGATTCCAAGTGGGGGAAAGCCTCAAAGGCTTTGCCGTCCTCGAGCAACAGCTTGCCCAACAGGTAATGCGCCTGAGGCAAAGACGCATCCAGCGCCAACGCCTTCTCAAGCAAGGCCACTGCGCGTGCTTCTGCAGGCTTATCGAGATGCGCGCCGGGATCCAACAGCAGCCCACCGTAGGCTTCGTAGAGACGAGCGTATGCGGGAAAGCGAGTGATGCCTTTTTCGAATGTTGCCGCCGCCTCAGGGTATTGGAACAACAGCCGCTGCGCGGTGCCAAGCTGTTTCATCGCTTCGGGGTCGGCGCTATCCAACTCCACGGCTCGTTGAAACGATGCCACGGCCTGCTTCAAGTCGCCATGTTCAAGATCCAGCAGTCCTTTGAGCTTCAGGGCCGGTACGTGATTCGGCGCTAGCTCCAACCCTTTGGCGACCGCCCTGCTGGCGGCCGGGAGATTTCGGTCCTCCAGAAGAATCTGGGCTGCGTTGCTGTAAAGAGTGGCGTCGGTCGGAGCCAAGCCGATTGCTCGCCGCATCATGGCCAGGGAGTCATCCATGCGGTTCTGTCGATGATAACACCAGGCCAGAAGACTGAGTACCTTGGGATCCCGGTTCCCTGCATTAATCATCTGCTCCAGCAGTGCTTGACTCTCAGCAAAATGGCCTGCGCGATATCGGTCCAGCGCGCTGTCGTAGGTCGATTTCCCCTTAATAGCTTCCAGCAGGGAAGCTGCCTGCTTGTGATCCGGCTTTTGCTTCAGGAGGAGGTCCAGGGTTGCTTTTGCATCTTCCAGTTTGCCCAACCGGAACTGGTTGACGGCTAGGTTGTAGCGAGTGCCAATGTCCCCCGGATCGAGTCTTAACGCGTGTTCCAGATAGGAATTCGCCTCCTCCAGCTTTGGCCCCTGGGAGAGCACCATGCCCAGGACGGCCAGCGCAAGCGCATCGTCTGGCGCGAGTTGAACAGCTTCGCGCAGTTCTGCTTCAGCCGCTTTCAGATCACCCTTCTGGGCCAACGAGTAACCACGGTCCACGTGCTGCCGGGCCGTTGCGGGTACGGATTGTGAAGGCGGCGTTGCCAGCAAGAGCCATAACAAGCAGAGAATCATTGGTCCCTCTTGAAAATGCGGTCTTGGAGGGCCGAACTCCTTGAGGCCGATTGATTGTCGTCCGCCGCTCCGGCCTGTGGAACTCGGCCCTCCAACATTTTCATCCACGATGGTGAACTTGAACAAGGTCATGCGGCACCCTTGTGAGAATGACAGATTTGGTAGCCACGCTGACCGCGCTGTTTGCGGGAAGCGTGGGCTTGTGAAACCGGCACAAAGCCCACGGCTCGCAAGATGCGCTCACCGTGGCTACCATTGCCTTTTTCATGGACTGTGTTGACCTTGAATTGGTGCCGGAGCACTTTCATAAAATTCCCCCTTGGCAAAGGGAAGCTGTGAAGAAATCTGGTTATAGAACTGGTTCTCTCGTTTTGGACCGACTTTTGTTGGAAGCGGTCGGTCAAGATTCAACGAGTGATGAATCGATGTTAGCTGGGACTTCTAATTCGCATGGCTGCGATTCTCCGTTATTCCCTGGTTCGGGGGCCCTGCTCGGTTCCCGGGGCTGGCCGTTAGAGGACCGGAGCCGGAGTCAACCTCTGCGGGCGCCAGACCAGACGAA
>JBGOTQ010000112.1:0-20330 GCA_041476565.1 Terriglobia bacterium
GATCACGCTCCCTTGGATCGTCCATAGCGATGGGAATATCCTACCCTTCGTGGACGATTTGCTGAGCCTGGGTGTCGCCGGTCTGCACCCGAATGAGAAGGGAGCCACGGATATTCGGACCACCAAGGAACGTTACGGCAAACGGGTTTGCTTACTGGGCAACGTGGACCTGAACATCCTGGGATTGGGAACGCCAGAGGATGTGGACCGGGAGGTTCGTGAACTCATTCGGGATATAGCGCCTGGCGGGGGCTACATCGTGACCAGCGGCAATAGCCTGGCCGGCTATCTGCTGCCGCAAAACGTCAGGGCTCTTTCAGAATCCGTCCGGAAATATGGACAGTATCCGTTGAACATGAACTTGTTGTCTTGAACATGTCACATCGGCTGATCTCTGATCAAAGGAGATAGCCGAAAACATCATCAAAAGGCTGGGACGGGTGTACTTGGCCGCCCGCCCCGATGCGTTAGCAGTTCTCTGCAAGTAGCCGCAAGGAAGAGGAAATGAAACTAGCCATATCGGGCAAAGGGGGAGTTGGCAAATCGACCTTGGCCGCCACTCTTGCCTTGCTGCTTGCGCAGAGGGGGCGTAAGGTTCTGGCCGTGGACGCCGATCCAGATGCCAATCTCGCAGCCGCCCTGGGTATTCCTCCCCATGCTCAGGCTTCGATTGTCCCCATCTCTGAACAGCGAGCACTCATTGAAGAAAGGACGGGGGCCAAGGTCAGGCAGTACGGCCAAATGTTCAAGCTGAATCCGAAGGTTTCCGACATTGCCGACACCTACGCTTACACTCACCAGGGAGTTGCGTTGCTGGTGCTTGGGGCCATCGAGGCCGGAGGGTCCGGCTGTGCCTGTCCGGAGAGTGTTCTCCTAAGGGCTCTCGTTCAGGATTTGGTGCTCCACAAGAATGAGGCGCTCATCCTGGATATGGAAGCAGGAGTGGAGCATCTTGGGCGGGCCACAGCCCGGGGAGTCGATCGATTCCTCATCGTGGTTGAACCGGGCCAGCGCGCTGTTGACTCTGCCCATCGAATTGCTCGAATGGCCGGGGAAATCGGGCTGAGCCACATTGCGGTGGTGGGAAACAAAGTGGACTCCCCATCCGCTGAGGCCTTTATTCGCTCTTCCCTTCCGGAATATGAGCTTCTCGGAATGATTCCCTATATTGATAAACTCCGAATTGCGGATCGGGAAGGAAGATCGGTGTTGGATGCTCTGGATGACCAGCTCAGGCAGAGATTTCAAGCGATTCTGGAAAAGCTGGGATGTTAATCGGGAATCGATCGAGGCAACCTGGTCAAACAATGCTACCTCGGCCGGTAGCGCGTTGGCGTCACCCCCACTAAGCGCTTGAAGTGCTTGATGAAGTAACTTTGCTCCCCATATCCCACTTCATAGGCAATCTCCGTACAGCTCTTCGCAGTGGTCTGTAAAAGCTCCTTAGCTTTGTTGATTCTGGCCTCCTGGATGTTTTGGGTAACAGTCTTTCCGGTTACCTCCTTGACCAAATGGGCCGTGCGGAAAGTGCTGAGCCCGGCCTCAGCGGCAAGCATAGGCAAGCTGATCTTGGTCGAGTAGTTCCGGTTAATGAAATCCAGGATAGATGCCACCTTCTGGTTTGAGCGATCTCGGCTCTGCAAATAGATCTGGTCAATGAAATCGTCAATAGCTTGATTCAAGACCATACACAGGGCTTCAAAATCAGGAGCCTCAACCAACTGTTCCATCCATCGAGCGTCCTGCTCCAACAGGGACTCGAGGAGCGGGTTTCCGGTAATCGCTGTGCGGGCAAGGTGTCCAAGCAGTTCAATAGCCCGGCCCCTCAGGGTTAACAATTTCGGCGAACGAAAGAAGATCGCCCCCAGGATTTCATTGAGCACCCTTCTTGCTCCCTTGCGGTTGCCATCCTTAATTAACGAGAACAGAACGCGCTCTTTCTCCATAGGGTAGTGGACGGGTTTCCGCGATCTCTTCAGGATCCGAATGGCCTGAGCAATTTGCCGTTGCTGGACAGCTCTGGAGTAGTTTTCTCCCAGCAGGCGCGGAACCCATCCGCTCATTTGGTAAAAGGTCCGTTCCAGGAACATGACGGCTTCCGGAATGCGTGTCTCCGGCCAGTAGGGTAGTTTCTGAAGAAATCGGGAAGCAGCTTGCTTGCTGAGGCCCGCGGCAACAAAGTGCTGAATGGCCTCCGTGGGATCGGATTGGGTATCTTTGGACACTACTTCCCCGCCAATAATGCCTCCCCTCAGGGTCAAACCGTCCACCATGGGCACGACCCAGCTCACCACTCCAGGTGCAATGGGGAAAATATACGGTTCCCCCCACTGCACGCTCTCCTGTAGGCCGCGAGCCCGTGCTTGCTGGACCACAACAAGACCAGCCAGCGGGTCATTCAGCTCAGTGACCACTCCGTCAACATCAATCAGGAACGGACGGAATCCGTAACGCCTGAAGTAAGTAGTTTTTAGCGAGAGGAGAGTTCGTTTTGACAATGGCGCCATTGGCCGGACTGTGAATCGGTCGGAGCGATGGAATCAGAAGTCTCGCTCATCAGCCAGAATCGTGCAAGATTTGGCTGATTTATAGCAAGATCATCCTATTTATAAGCCAAATTTGCCTATCCTGTAAATGGAAAAGGCTTTATCTTGCCTTTATAGTCTGGGTGTCTGACCCGTTTCGCAGAGTTCAATGAAGCGGAGGAGAATAATGCACTTTCAACCTGGATGTCTGGCGACTGCAATCGGCAGCCTGCCACATCACGACGCGGACGCGGCAGTCGACGTGATTCTGTCTGCCATCCCGGACGCTCCGATCTGGCCGCAACTGCCCCGCATCAGCTTGAACGAGCAAATGGAGATCCAGTATTCCGAAGGTATGCCGGGAATTGTGATTGACCGGGAAAAGCGGCGGATGTACTTCGACACGGCAACGGATCACTCTGAGGATCTTGCTGGCTTTTATGAAGCTTACCTCCAGGCGATGGATCCAGACGAGGGGACGGGGGATTGCTCGGCCATGGCCATCAGTCCTGACTTCTCAAGAGGCATTTACGCGTTGGAGTCACGACTAAAAAAGGGAGGGCGAAAGCTCCCATGCGTCAAGATTCAGACCACGGGTCCTTGTAGCTTTGCCCTCACAATTGTGGACCAGGACAAGCGGGCCATTTATTACAACGAGGAGTTCAGAGATGTCATCATCAAGGCACTGGCCATGAAATGCCGCTGGCAGATCCAAAAGTTCCGCCCATACGCCGAGCGGCTGATCTGCTTTGTGGATGAACCCATCCTTTCCGCCTTCGGAAGTTCCACCTATGTTTCGGTTAACAGAGAAAACGTGGTTGCCCACCTCCGGGAAATGATCCAGGCAATTCATGCGGACCAGGCGATTGCCGGGGTACACTGCTGCGGCAACACCGAGTGGAGCCTGCTGATTGACGCCGGTGTCGACATCATTAACTTCGACGCATTCGGTTACGGAGAGACGATTGCCCTCTATGCGCCTGCCGTTAAGGCTCACCTGGAGCGGGGGGGAATGCTGGCATGGGGGATAGTGCCGACCTCTAACGCGATTCGGGAACAATCGGTCGACACACTGATGAACCATTTCAATAGAGTTGTCGAACACCTGGCGAAAAGGGCCGGAATGGAAAAACAGAGAGTCATTGAGCAGTCGCTGGTGACTCCATCCTGCGGAACAGGGTCCATGGAAGTCGCGGACTCTGAGAAGGTGTTCAGATTATTGGGGGACCTCTCTAGGGCACTGAGGGCGAGGTACGGATTTCAATGAGCTTTACCATCGCAATTACCGGCAAGGGGGGGGTTGGGAAGACAACCTTGGCGGGATTATTCGTCACCCGGCTGATTGCCCGCCGTTGCCGGCCTGTCTTGGCGGTAGACGCTGACCCTAACATGTGCCTGGACAGCCTTCTGGGTGTCAGAGCGCAAGATACGGTCGGAAGGCTTCGCGAAGAGACTCGTGAAATCTCAGGCAGAGGATTGGCCGTAGGGATATCAAAACGAGAATTTCTGGAGCTAAAAATCTCCCAGAGCCTGGTGGAGGGCCCGGATTTCGATCTGATTGCCATGGGCCGTCCCGAGGGGCCGGGGTGTTATTGCTACGCCAATAACGTGTTGAAGGCTACGCTCGAGGAGATTGCTTCCAACTATCCGTTTGTGGTGATCGACAATGAAGCGGGTTTGGAAAACCTGTCGCGCCGGATTGTGCGGAAAGCGGACCTGCTTGTCCTGGTGTCTGACCCGTCTGAACGAGGCTTGACCACTCTGGGGCGGCTCTTCGACCTGGCGCGGGAAATGAAGGTCGAATACGGCAAGCTGGCAGTGGTCGTCAACCGCTTGAAGAGTCCCCTGCTTTCTGAGCCCGTCGAACGTCTAAGGGATTCCCTTCGGCCTGATTACTTCTTCGGTTTGCCTGAAGACGATCCCGTGGCGGAGCTAGGGGAAAAGGGAGGCAGCCTCTGGGTATTGAAGGAGCCCAACGAGGTTGTCGTTCGAGTAGATGATTTCCTTTCAGAGATTGGGCTCCAGCCAGTTCCAATGGTCGTTGCGAGTCATGGAGTCCGAGAGCCGAACCAAATGGAAGTTCCGGGCTGCGAACTCCCCAGGAAGGGCTAAGCACTATGGCGCCTGTTAATCATCTTCCCGAAAGCCAGGCGGTGGACTTGGCATCCGTTGAGATGTTGAAGAAGGCGGAGGCCGATTGTGTTGACACCTGTTTTTCGCGTGTCGCGTCACAGCATACCCAGTGCGGGTTCGGCAAAAATGGCCTCTGCTGTCGTATCTGCCACATGGGGCCTTGCCGCATTTCGGCCAAGGCACCGCTCGGAGTGTGCGGTGCAGATGCGGACACTATTGTGGCCCGCAATTATCTCCGCGAGGTGGCCAGCGGTACCGCCGCCCATTCGGATCACGGGCGCCGCCTGGTGCTCCTCCTGAAAAAGGTTGCCCAAGGAAAAGGGGGAAACTACACCATACAGGATGAGCGGGCTCTGCACGAGGTTGCCTCCAGGTTCGGAATTGAAAATGACCACCGTAGCATGAATGAGATTGCCACTGAACTGGCCGGCCTGTTCCTCGAGGAGTTTATGGCGCAGGAAGAGCATTTAAGGACCCTGCAGCTGGCACCATTGAAGCGGCAAGCGGTATGGCGAACCCATGACCTTGAGCCGAAAGGGATCGACTGCATGATTGTGGAAAGCCTCCACCGCACCAACATGGGGGTCGACCACGACTACCGCAATATTCTCCTTAGCGCCTTCCGGACCTCGTTGGCTGACGGTTGGGGAGGATCACGCATAGCCAGCATCGTCTCCGACATTTTGTTTGGGACGCCCGCACCTGTGCGCAGCAAAGCTAACTTGGGGGTCCTGGGAAAAAGAACAGTCAATGTCCTTGTCCACGGACATGAACCTGCATTATCCGAGATGTTAGCCGCGGCCTCCTCAGACCCTGAGATTATCGGCTATGCCCGGGCGGCAGGCGCGGAAGGAGTGACCTTGGCAGGCATTTGCTGCACAGCCAACGAGATCCTGATCCGCCATGGGATCCCGGTGGCCGGCAATTTTCTGCAGCAGGAACTGGCCATCATCACGGGCGCCGTTGAGATGATGATTACAGATGTTCAGTGCTGCATGGCCAGTCTACCCACTGTCGCCAAGGCTTACCACACCGAGATTGTATCCACCAGCGACCTGGCCAAGACAATCGGGGCAAGTCATCAGCCCTTTGACGAAGCGAATGCTTATGAGAACGCGAAAGCATTGTTGAAAAGGGCTATCGACAATTTCAAATTCCGTGACCCGGCAAAAGTGAGGATTCCCGATGCTGCCAGACCGTTGGTGGCGGGATTCAGCGTCAATGCCATTAAGTACATGCTGGGGGGCTCGTTCCGCGGTTCGTTCCGTCCTTTAAACGACGCCATCATTCAGGGGAGGATCCAGGGCGTGGTGGGGATTGTGGGATGTAACAATCCCAGAAGCCAGATGGATTTCTACACCAACACACTCACGCGTGAATTGCTGAAACGCGATGTCTTGGTATTAAAAACGGGTTGCGCAGCCATCGCCTCAGCCAAAGAAGGCATGCTGACTCCTGAGGCCGCCCTCGAGCATAGTGGCAAGGGGTTAAGGGAAGTCTGCGAAGCTGTGGGCATGCCGCCCGTACTTCATATGGGGAGTTGTGTTGACAACTCGCGAATTCTGGAAGCTGCGACTGAAATCCTGGCGGAAGGCGGGCTGGGGGACGATTTCTCCTCGCTCCCTGCGCTGGGTGTGGCGCCGGAGTGGATGAGCGAGAAGGCCATCGCCATTGGCTGTTACTTTGTGGCCTCCGGCATTAATGTGATCCTGGGGCACCCCTTTCACATTGCCGGCTCCGACAAGGTGACGCGCTTTCTCAACGAGGACACCCAGGAGCTGTTTGGCGCATCCTTCCACGTTCACACCGAGCCCCTTCAAGCCGCAACTGCCATCATGGACATCATCCAGGAAAAACGCCGAAAACTGGGGATTCATCGGAAAGCCGAGCGAAAACTCCTGGATATGAAGGACCGGAGAGGATAGATGTCAAAACTGATATGCGCCAGCGCAATTGATGGGGCTGTGGAATGGGTAGCCCGTGCCGAAACCAAGCTGGACCAAGCCATTGCGGCCAAGGGGTCTCTGTGTGAAGTGGGCTTTCCCGACACGGCCTATTATCTGCCCATTATCTATTCCTTGACTGGACGAAAAGCTCAGACCCTATCTGATTTGAGGGAAGTCTTGAACCAGGCCAAGGAATTATTGCCGGAGCGCCCCTCGGAACATGTCTGGCTGCCTTATCTTGGAAACACGCTCGACGCGGGAGCTGCTGCCTTGTTTGCTTGCGAGATCATCGAGGCCTGCAGATACCTGGTTGGGCCCAGTCCTGTGGATGGTATCTGGCTGGGGGCGGCTAGCGATGTCATCATGCGTGAACGCGGGATTGAATTTGTGGATGGCACGGCGCCCGGATTCGCGGCGATCACCGGGGCAGCGCCTAATAATCGAATTGCCGTCAAAATCGCCCGTGAGTTGCAGGAGAAGAACCTCTACGTGTTTATGGGAGGCTCCACGAGAGGGAAGCAGTTTGCCGAGCAGTTGGATGAAGAGGGAGTGCAACTCGGTTGGAAGACCCGCTTGGTCCCCTTTGGACGTGAAGTTTCCGCCCTCGTCTATGCGCTTGGATTTGCCAACCGCGCTGCCCTCTCCTTTGGGGGAATCAAGCCCGGGGACTTTCGGGGCAATTTGAAATACACCAAGAATCGAATTTTTGCTTTTGTACTGGCCCTGGGCGAAGTGGACTCCGAGAAGTACGCCGCCGCAGCAGGGGCTATTAATTATGGTTTCCCTGTGATTGCCGACACCGATATCCCCGAGATATTGCCAACCGGCATTTGCACCTATGAGCATGTGGTCTCCAACGTGCCTTACGAATCGATGGTGGAGAAAGCCCTGGAAGTCCGTGGCTGCAAGGTCAAGGTGGCCAAGGTACCGATCCCTGTCCCCTATGGACCAGCTTTCGAAGGAGAACGGATCCGAAAAGCAGATGTTCATGCTGAATTTGGCGGGAACAGGACGCCAGCGTTCGAGTTCCTGACCATGGCCGAAATGGATGAAGTCGCTGATGGTCAAATTGACCTGATCGGCCCGGACATCGATAGCCTCGAACTGGGATCCGCCTTGCCCCTAGCCATCTGGGTCGAAGTTGCGGGGCGAAAGATGCAAACTGACTTTGAACCGATCCTGGAACGCCGCATCCACTATTTCCTTAATGGCGCCGAAGGGATCTGGCATATGGGTCAGCGGGACATCGTCTGGACCCGGGTCTCCAAGAACGGTTTTAGCAAGGGGTTGCGGTTACGCCACTACGGGGAGATCCTGCATGCCAGGTTGCTGTCGGAATACCCTGCCATCGTCGACAAGGTCAAGGTGACTCTCATCACCGACCCGGACGAGGTGGCACGGCGTCTCCCCATCGCCCGCAGAGTCTATGATGACAGAAATCGGCGCCTGGAGGCGATGACCGATGACTCGGTGGATACCTTCTATTCCTGCCTCCTGTGCCAGTCCTTTGCACCCAACCACGTGTGCATGATCACCCCCGAGCGGTTGGGACTTTGCGGCGCTTACAACTGGCTGGATGGTAAAGCGGCCTATGAGATTGATGAGACCGGTCCCAATCAGCCGGTTCCAAAAGGAGTTTGCCTGGATCCGGTCAAAGGTATCTGGCAGGGCGTCAACGACTATGTTTATCTGAACTCCCACAAGACCATCGAGTCTTATTCTGCCTACTCCATTATGGACAGGCCCATGACGAGTTGTGGTTGTTTTGAAGTCATCTGCGCCTACGTGCCGGAGTGCAATGGGGTGATGGCGGTCAATCGCGAGTTCACCGGGGACACTCCTGTGGGGATGAACTTTTCCTCGCTGGCCGGGAGTGTGGGGGGTGGCCAGCAGACTCCCGGGTTTATGGGGGTTGGCAAGGTTTTCCTCACCTCCAGGAAATTTTGTTTTTCGGAAGGTGGCCATAAGCGGCTCATCTGGATGCCCAAAGGCCTGAAGGACCTCCTGGCCCAGGACCTTCGGCGTCGTTTTGCCGAGCAGGGAGTCCCGGATCTATTAGACAAGATCACCGACGAGACGATTGCGACCGACCCCCAGCAGATCCGTATTTATATGGAGAAAATGGGACACCCTGCCCTCGGAATGGAAGAAATGACCAACTTCTCTGATACAGCCCCTTCGACTGCCCCTACCTTCGTTGAATCCGAAACTGGATCAACAAAGGAAGGGTCGTCCTTACCTGCAAAGGTTGAGAAGAATGAAATGAGCATGACTCCAGATATGGTCCGGCAGTTGAAGGCTGAGATTTCAGAAAGCCTCAAGAAGGAGATTAAGGATGAACTCATCCAACAGATTGTCAAAGACATCATCGGCACGCTGAGCGAGAAGTTCCTGGGCAAGCCACAGAAAAATGTATTGCCCTTGGTGACCATCTCCACTCCGGAGATTCCCCCCGCAGTTTCTCCAGCACCGGCGGTCTCGGCCCCGCCTCCAGAAGACAAGCGCGGCGCCAGAGAGAGGATTCGAGGAATCAAGGCCTTTGCCGTCAGGAGAGAACCAGGAGAAATCGCCATTCAAACAGTCACGCTGGGTGCCACCAAAGCCCAAGGCGGCTCAAGAGGCAGAGCCTGCGCGGTGGGGGGTGCCCGCGTCATGCCTTTCCACCTCTGGGAAGGAAACATGCCACACCGCCCACTGGTGGCCATGGAAGTTTTCGACTCAGTCACTGAAAAATATCCTCCGCTTCTGCGCCGGATTTATGGTGACCTGCTCAAGGATCCCGCCGAAATGGCGAAGGTGTGCGTCGAGAAGTTCGGCGCCGACCTGATCAGTGTCAGGCTGGAGGGAACTCATCCTGAAAGGGGGAACCGGTCTCCCGAGGAAGCGCTGAACGTCGTCTACAAAGTGCTTACAGCCGTGGACGTCCCGCTCATTGTGACCGGGCACAGCCACTTTGAGAAGATCAACGAGGTCTTGAAAGCAGTCGCTCAGGGTTGTGCCGGAGAGAATTTACTCTTTAACTGGGTGGAACAGGAGAACTACCGCACGATTGCCGGAGCTGTACTGGCCTACGGACACACCCTGGTGTCGCAAAGTCCCATTGACGTCAACATCGGAAAACAACTCAATATTCTGCTTTCCAATATGGATGTCAAACCGGAACAAATAGTCATGGATCCGATGACCGGTGCCATGGGTTACGGGTTGGAATACACCTATTCGGTTATGGAGAGAATCCGGCTGACTGGGCTGGGCGGCGACAGGATGCTAGCTTTTCCCATGATTGTCTCACCCGGGCAGGAATGTGCCAAGATCAAAGAATTCAAAGCGGATGAAGCGGATGTCCCGGCCTGGGGTGATCTGGCTAAGCGTGCTGCCTTGTGGGAACTGACCACGGCATCATCCCTGATGTATGCCGGGGCCGATATCCTTATCCTTTACCACCCGGATGCGGTTCGGGCACTGAAGAAGACCATCCAGAGGCTGATGGATGAGAGAGGAGGCTACTGATGGCCTTAACCGGTCTTCAAATTCAAAAACTGCTGCCCAAAACCAACTGTAAGGAATGCGGATCCAATACCTGCCTGGCGTTTGCCATGAAGCTGGCAGCCAAGAAGGCCCAGCTCTCCCAGTGCCCATATGCTTCTGATGAAGCCAAACAGGTGCTTGGCGCCGCCAGTGAACCTCCCGTTCGAACCATTGAACTCGGCCCGGAAAGAAAATTGATAATCGGCGGAGAGACGGTCCTTTACCGTCACGAGAAGACTTTTGCCCACGCCACGGTACTGGCTGTCAATGTGAATGATACTGATCCTGTTGGGTTGCAGAACAGGACACTGCAGGCAATTCGGGACTATGTTCTGTGCCGCGTGGGAGAGACGATGGTCGTCGATATGGTAGCCGTTACTCAACTTGGATCCGACCCCAGTGCCTTTGTCGCACTGGCCACCAGGGCATGGGAGACAACGAAGAAGCCTCTGGTTCTTCGCAGTCCTGATCCCAAGGCTCTCGGCCTAGCAGCTGTGGGCGTGAAAGGGTCGCGAAGTCTGCTCTGTGCTGCCAACCCTGCGGACGCAGAAATCCTGGTTACTGTGGCCAAAGAGAATGATCATGCCTTGGCTATTACTGCAGATGACCTTCACCAATTGGTGCAGCTATCCTCGAGGCTCAGGGAGGACGGGTTCATTGATCTGGTTCTACAGTTTCGCACCCACAGCCTGGCTGAGCTATTTCAAACCAATTCCATCGCGCGTCGCGCTGCCCTGAAGGACAATTTTAAGGCCCTGGGTTACCCCACCTTACGCTTCATAGAGAACACGAATCTATTTGAGAGTACCGTAGAAGCTGTCAACGAAATCAACAAATATGGGGGAATCTGTGTTCTCCCTTCTCTGGATCCGGCTCAGTTAGTCTAGCTTCTGACCCTAAGACAAAACATATTCACCGATCCACAGAAACCGATACAAGTTGAGCCCAAGGTGTATGCCATTGGCGATCCGACTCCAGCGTCCCCTGTCTTTGTGACCACGAATTTCTCTCTGACTTACTTTGTAGTTTCCAGTGAGATCGAAAATAGTGGCACCAGTGCCTGGTTAGTAGTTCCGGAGTGTGAGGGAATGAGCGTCCTGACGGCTTGGGCGGCGGGTAAATTCAACGGCTCCACCATTGCCAGGTTCATCAAGGAGATCAACCTGGCCGGCCAGGTTGAACGCCGTGAGCTAATTATCCCTGGTTATGTTGCTCAGATAAGTGGCGAGCTCGAAGAGAGCCTCCCGGGCTGGAAGGTATTAGTCGGTCCTCAAGAGGCCTCAGATCTGGAGAGTTTTATCAAAGCGCGGGTCACCGGATGAAATGGCGGACTCCTGTGCCTGTCCTCACCCCCGAATGACGGAGCTGCTGTCCTCAGTGGGTGCAGTCAAAAGTGAAGTACAACAGAGAAGCTGGTTCAGAGTTTCTCGGCGACCTGGGTCAATGACCCCCATGAAACACGCCGAGCTCTGAAAGAGCGGAATAGGAAACCGGACCCAATCAACCCAATGTTGAGGAGGAAGAGGGTTGCCTGTGAGCGCAAAAACCTGGAGGCTCAACGACTCTATTTCGCCCATTCAGGGCTGGGTACGTTCTAGGGGCGCTTGTACCCAGGGCGACGCGGTGGCCTGAGGCCCCCGCTGGCCCTTGGGCTGGATTATGCCGGCCTTTCAGGCCAGGCTTTCGATGCTCCTATCGTCCGCCACTTTTGATTGCAACTGTCCTCAGTATCGACCTGAAGTACCGGCCGCCGTTCGGAGAACGGCTCCTACTTTGAGCTCCGACCGGACGGAGAGAGGCGGGTAAGGGGCAGTCAGGAATCAACCGCACTCATGCAGCATGACATTGCCGAGTATTACGCCTATGCCCGTTATCGATTTTGTGCCGAGTGGAAAACGAATTGAAGTTCCAGCCCGCTCTCAGCTTCTGGATGCGGCTCGAATGGCGGGAGTTGAGATCACCACCCCTTGCGGAGGGGAGGGTACCTGTGGCAAGTGCGTCGTTACAGTGCTTTCCGGGCGAGTTGATTCTGACAGCCTGGGGCAACTGCCCGCGGAAATGGTAGCCGACGGGCAGGTGTTGGCCTGCCGGACACGTTTGCTTGAGGAGCCGGTTGTCGTTGAAATCGGAGAAGCCACAGAACGCCTGTCTCTAGAATCGCATGACGAGGAAGCTACCTGCCTGGTTCGTAAAGAACTGTTGCCCAGAGACTGGGATTTTGATCCGTTGGCAGTTAGATGGCAGCTAAAGGTCTTGGCTCCCCGGCGAGAAGACGGCTTATCTGACCTGGACCGTGTCACGCGCGCTGTCCGACGTGACTGGGGAAAACTGACTATTGTCCATTCGCTTTCTGCGATGCGCCAGGTTGCCAGCGCTCTGCGGGCAGAAAACGGCCTGGTAACGGTGACGCTAATCCGTGAGCCCAACCAGTTGCGCGTGATTCGCGTCGAGCCTGGAGACCGCACGACCGGCCACTATGCCATTGCCGTGGATGTCGGGACTACCACGGTCGCGGCACAGCTTATCAGCTTGACCCACGGGAAAGTCCTTGGCACCTGCAGCGATTACAACGCCCAGATCTCATGCGGCCAGGATGTAATCAGCCGCATTAATTACGCCAACCAAGGCGCACGGCTTCAGGAGCTGCAATCTCGAGTCCTGCTCACCGTCAACCGGCTCATTCGGGAGGTGTGCAGGAACCATGGGGTCGAGCCGGGAGAGATCTGCAATGCAGTGATTTCCGGCAACACGGTGATGACTCACTTGCTGCTCGGCCTTGATCCCGAATACATCCGGCTCGATCCTTATGTGCCCACGGTGAAAGAGGTGGGGTATCTTGCGGCTTCTGAAGTGGGGATTGAAATCTACCCGGATTCCTGGATTTACTTTTCCCCCAGTGTGGGAAGCTACGTGGGTGGAGATATTACTGCCGGGCTGCTCTCAACCGATCTTGCCACCGATTCTGAAGCGATTAGCCTCTTTATCGACATTGGCACCAATGGAGAGGTCGTGGTCGGCAATTGCGACTTTCTCATAAGCTGCGCTTGCTCCGCCGGCCCGGCCTTCGAAGGTGGAGGTGTCGTGTGCGGTATAAGGGCCGCGCTCGGGGCTATTGAAAAAGTGACGGTTGATCGAGAAACCGGCTCAGCCCAATACTCGACGATCGGCGGGGGAAAACCCAAGGGCATCTGCGGATCGGGGATGATTGATTTGCTGGCGAATCTTCGCTTGACAGGCTGGATCGACCCGAGCGGCAAACTGGATCGGGTACGTTTTAATCCGCTCATTGAAGTCTATGGCCGCCGCGCTACCTACCAGATTGCTCCTGCTGTAGAGACTGCAACCGGGAAGCCGATCTTCATCAGCGAAACCGACATTGAGAATATTCTTCGTGCCAAGGCAGCCATCTACTCGGCGGCAGCATTGATTCTGAAACGGGTTGGACTGAATTTCTCCGACCTGGCAAATGTCTATATCGGCGGAGGATTCGGTCGTTTTCTTGACCTGGAGAATGCCATCCTTATTGGTTTGCTCCCCGACCTGCCTCGCGAGAAATTTCATTATATCGGGAATTCCTCACTCATGGGTTCTTACATGGTTGTCGTCTCACAAGACTACCGCCAGCGCCAGCTGAACTTGGCCCACCGCATGACCTACTTGGAGTTGAACACCGACTCATCCTACATGGATGAGTACACCGGAGCCCTCTTTTTTCCCCATACAGATCTGGACCTGTTTCCATCAGTGAAGGAGAAGATGGCTCGAAGCAATGCAGGAATACCGAGGATCTTGCAGGTGTGAACCTGGGACTTGTTGTAGCTGCCAATGCTTGACTAAGATAAGAGTGTCGCATGACCTTCTTCAAGTTCACCACCGCGGATAAAAATGGCAGGGGTAGCCACGGCGAGCGCTCAAGTGAGCCGTGGGTTTTTCGTGGATCCAAGAAGCCCACGCTTCCCGCAAACATCGCGGTCAGCGTGGCTACCAAAACTCGATTGTCATAAGCGCCTTTCATGCCCCTTCCAGGGCACCACGTAGTATGAAAATAGGCATTCCCCTCCGCCGGAGGGGTGCAGGGGCGGGTTGATTCGATCATAACGAAACCACCCCCGGAGTATAGGTTGCCACAGGAAACGACCCTGAAGGGGTCGAACAGAAACAACTCAAGTAGTTCAACGTTTTCAGGCGATGCTCCCGCTATCAATCAGTCCCGTTGGCACGATAGAGCGAGAAGAGTCAAAAGAGACTGGTTTTTTCCTCCAGAAATGTTGTACAAGTGGCATTGAGTTGAATTAAGAATGAGCAGACCCAGCGTTTGTCCCGGAATAGCCAACATTCGGACGCCAACCCTCCAAATCAAGCTCTGTCCTGATTGCGGAGGTGAGGTGGAGGTTTTCTCCACTGACACTGAAGTATCCTGCGCCGGTTGTGGATTTGTGATCTACAACAACTTGGAGTCCTGCATTCAGTGGTGCAAGTATGCAAGCGACTGTGTGGGAGAAGATACTTACCGGAAGTTCAAGAAATAGCATCATGGGAACATAAGACTGCAAAGCGGTTCCGGAGAGTTGGGGTGTGTATGGCCCGGTGTCGGTATTCTCTAGCTGAGACGATACATGAAGAATATGCTGATGGATCCCAGAAACATATCCCACTACACAGCTATCGCGGGGCCACCTGCAGGACTCAGGCCTGGGACTTCAAGAAGCAGGTCGAATGACCGTGAAAGGAGTCAAGATGTCCGAGACCGTTCTTTCCCGTAGATCATTGCTGCGCGTGGCTGTTGCTGCGGCAGGCACCGGAATCTGCCGCCTTGGCTCGGCTGGACCGGCCAAAGGACGCCGGGTGCTCGCGCTGATAGGTGACCGTTATCACAATCCTGACTACATTCGAGTAGCCCTTCACAAGGTCTTCGACGACCTCAACGTTACGGTTGATTACACGATCGACTGCAATCAGCTTTCGCGGAACGTGCTTGAGAACTATCAACTGTTTCTCTGCCTCCGAGACGGAATGAACTGGCCGGATGGATATCTGGGACCGGACGCGTATGCGGCCTATGAAGAAGGCCTCGAGAATGAAGATGACTTTCCTCAGGCCAAGCCCCAAACCTGGCTTACCGAAGACCAGGCGGTTGCCCTCAAGGAGTTCGTTACAGCGGGGAACGGGTTTTATTCCTTGCATAACAACAGCCACGTTTCGCTATCGTCCAAGACCTATCGTGACGTAATGGGGGGGGCTTATATCGGCCACCCGCCGCTGCGGCCTTTCCGGGTCCGGGTAGTGAACCCGACGCATCCGATTACCCACGACATTCACGACTTCACCGTCAACGACGAGCAACATTTTGTCGAGTACGATAAGGAGCGGAAATATATCCTTTTGGAGGCCGAGAATATCGATGGCCTAACCTACCTGAAACTGGGGACCAAATCGATTGCAGGATGGGCTTATGACTACGGCCGCGGCAGGGTCATTTTCACGTCGGTTGGACACACCATCCATGCGCTCTGGAATCCTGAGTATTTGAAGTTGCAGAAGAGGGCCGTCCGGTGGTTGTTGAAAGAGATTTAACTATCCGGCTCCACCGGGTGCAATCATAATGTAGCGGGCAGCGAGGAACCGCAGAACGGTTCCATTTTTCTGCCCGTCAGTTTTGATTGCACCCCCCCGGCAGTTGGGGCGTAAAATCAGGAGCGAAATTCTTGCCGCGAGGTTACATGATGAAATCTTTGCTTCTTCCTGTTCTCTCCTTTGCCGTGTTGTTTGCCGGCTGCTCCAGTGCACCTACGCCTGTGCCCGTCGTGCCCGAAACGCACGGCATGGGAACAATCGTTCGTCTCGACCCGGCGTTCGATTCCCTGGTTCCGCACGACGCTCAGATCGAGAAAGTCGGAGGTGGATTCCAGTTCACCGAAGGGCCGCTCTGGCGACCGGAGGGCCTTTTGTGGTTTAGCGACGTGACGGGAAATGTGGTTCGATCATTGACGCCGGACGGGAAAGTCCAGGTCCTGATCCAGAACGCCGGTGGCCAAACCAATGCCCCAGCGGGTTCGTATGGGGGCCCGAACGGCATGATCGCTGATAAAGACGGCACGGTGCTGCTCTGCCAGCACACCAACCGGCGCATCGTGCGGGTCGCGAAAGACCTTACGATGACACCGTATCTGGAAAGGTTCGAGGGCAAGCGATTCAATAGCCCTAACGACCTTGTCTACAAATCCGATGGGTCGCTTTTCTTCACGGATCCCCCGTATGGGCTGTTGAAGCAGGATGACGATCCCGCCAAGGAATTGAAATTCAACGGCGTATTCCGGTATGGGGGAGGCAAGCTTCAGCTAGTGATCAAAGACCTGAGTCGTCCGAACGGCATTGCATTTTCGCCGGATGAGAAAACGCTGTACGTGGCCAACTCCGACGAGAAGCGCAAAATCTGGATGCGATATGACGTGGCGGAGGACGGCAAAGTGTCGAACGGACGGGTGTTCGCCGATGTTACCAACGAAAAGGAGGGCGGCTTGCCCGACGGCATGAAAATCGATTCCCAAGGAGACGTCTACGCCACCGGTCCGGGTGGCGTCTGGGTGTTTTCGTCCGAGGGTAAGCACCTCGGCACAATCAAGCCCCCTGAGATACCCGCCAACTGCAACTGGGGAGATGATGGCACAGCGCTGTACATCACGGCTCGCACCAGTGTGTATCGGGTAAAACTTGCCGTGGCGGGTAAGAAAGCGCTTTACCAGTAACAAGCGAAAGGAGAGCCATGAAGCGACGAGGTTACTTGCAGGCCATGCTGGGCGTCGGAGCCGCTTTGAGCGCGGCCGGCGCTCCAACAACGCAGAACCCCGTTGTGCTGCACGTGGATCTCTCGGTCGACCCGGCCAAAGAGCAGGAGATGCTGCACAACTTCCATACAATTTTCAAGCCAGCGGCGACAATGCAGCCCGGCTACATCGATGTCAAGATGTGCAAGCTGCGGTCGAGCCTCCAGGGTACCGCTCCCGCCGGCCTCAATTATCGCTTCCAGTTAACATTCCAGAGTGAGGAACTACGCCAACGGTGGGTGGCCTCCGAGACCCACCAGAGAGTCTGGCCGACCATCGAAAACACGTTGAAATCGAAGGATTTTACGGTGCTTCTGTTCGATTCGGCATAAGGCAAACGCGGGCTCACCCTGACGAGCCAAGGAGGGGATTGCATGATTCCAGCTTACAAAGCTAGTATTGTCTCTATTACCGGCTTTTTCCTCACTCTATCTTGGGGGATCTTGATGAGCGCAGACGCAAAAGGCACCTTTAAGCAGGCGGCATTCGGCAAAATGCCAGACGGGACTCCTGTCTATCTTTACACGTTGGGAAACACTCAGGGCATGGAAGTGAAGATCACCAACTATGGCGGCATCCTTGTGTCGGTCTCGGTTCCGGACAAGAACGGGAAGATCGGTGATGTGGTACTGGGGTTTGACCGACTGGAAGACTACCTGATAGGGCATCCTTATTTTGGGGCCATTGTTGGCCGCTATGGTAACCGGATCGCGAAAGGACGATTCGCACTTGGCGGTAAGACCTACACCTTGGCGACCAACAATAACGAAAACCACCTCCACGGCGGGTTGAAGGGATTCGACAAGGCTGTTTGGAAAGCGGAACCCTTAACATCCGGCGAAGACGTCGGCCTCAAGCTCACCTACCTGAGTAAGGATGGAGAAGAAGGCTACCCGGGGAACCTCGACGTGACGGTCACCTACACGCTCACTCGCCACAACGAACTGCGCATTGAATATGCGGCCACGACAGACAAGCCGACCGTCGTGAACCTGACCAATCACTCTTACTTCAACCTGGCGGGGTCAGGGACTATCCTGGAGCATGAATTGGTTATCAATGCTGATAAGTTCTTGCCAGTCGATAAGGGATTGATCCCGACTGGATTGCTGCAGAGTGTCAGGGGCACTCCGATGGATTTCATGACTCCTGAGAAAATCGGCGAACGGATCGATCAAGACTTTGAGCAGCTCAAAATTGGCGGCGGCTACGACCACTGCTATGTTTTGAATAATCCCGGAAAAGGAAACCTTTCAGCCAAAGCATTCTGTACCAGCAACGGGAAACTCCTCGAACTCTTCACTACCGAGCCCGCCGTGCAACTCTACACGGGTAACTTTCTGGATGGTACGCTGAAAGGGAAAGGCGGTCAGATTTACAGAAAGAGGTCTGGATTCTGCCTGGAGACCCAGCATTATCCCGATTCCCCCAACCATCCCGCTTTTCCGTCTGTAGTTTTGAATCCAGGCCAGAAGTACTCGACGACCACGATCTACAAGTTCTCGGTGGCCTCGTCGATCGGCAGCCGGGGAGGATCAACCCCAAGGTAATCCCACTGAAGGCAGGGGGGACCTGTCCCTCGCCAAAACTCCATCCGCTTGAAAAGGATTGATTATTTGGCCTGTTTACTCGACACTCCTACTCATGATAGAGACCTTTCGCTGGTTAGGAATTTTGATGAGTGCAACTTTTAGAGACCGACGGAACCTGGCACTAGAGAACCTGGCTTTGCGACAACAGTTGGGAGTCCTAAAAAGGAAGGGAGTGCCGAGACTCCAGCCGAAGGACCGAGTGTTTTGGGTCATCCTGTCTCGAATCTGGCCCGATTGGCGAAAGCCCTTGCATTTGATCAAAGCCGACACCGTGGTCGGTTGGCAACGGCAAGGGTTCAGAATGTATTGGGCTAGACTTTCACGGCGGAAAAGTAGGGGTCGACGGCAAGTGAGCGCCGAGGGCAGAGTTTTGATCACAAAAATGTCTCAGGCGAATCCCTACTGGGGAGCGCCAAGAATACATGAAGAACTGCTGAAACTCGGCATTGACATTTCTGAACGCACGGTTTCTCGGTTCCTGCCCAGAAACAGAAAGCCTCCTTCACAGAACTGGAGCGCTTTTCTCGATAATCATCTCAAAGACTTGGTTTCGATCGATTTCTTCACAGTTCCCACCGTCACCTTTCGAGTGTTATTTGTGTTGGTGGTGCTGTCTCATCATCGTCGGCGTGTGGTTTACTTCAATGTCACTGAGCATCCGACAGCCAGGTGGACAGGGCAACAGATTGGTGAAGCCTTTCCAGAGGATACGGCTCCCCGATATCTGCTGCGGGATCAAGACAAGATCTACGGAGAAGAGTTTTGTAACCGGGTGAGTGGGATGGAGATTGAGGAAATCCTGACAGCCCCCCAGAGCCCTTGGCAGTCGCCCTTTGTCGAGAGACTGATTGGATCGATCCGGCGTGATTGCCTTGACCATGTGATCGTACTGGGGGAGAGGCATTTGAAAAGGATCTTGACGAGTTACTTTGCCTATTATCACGACTCCCGCACACACTTATCGTTGGAAAAGGATGCTCCTGAGCCCCGGCCCATTCAGCCGCCGATGTTCGGCGCTGTAGTGGCAGTTCCAGAAGTTGGC
The DNA here is from genome assembly GCA_041476565.1 of Terriglobia bacterium. Classification (GTDB taxonomy): domain Bacteria; phylum Acidobacteriota; class Terriglobia; order Versatilivoradales; family Versatilivoraceae; genus DATKMG01. Next base: position 19,591 of record JBGOTQ010000112.1, read on the forward strand.
GGTCTTCATCATCGATACGAGCGTCGGGCGGCTTAGGCATTTCATCCTGCTCAGCAAGCCGTATACTTACGCGTCCATGATCGTCGGGGAGATTTTCGTCGTGGAGGCAGATCGATCATCTCCCTTTTTCAAACTGACCAAAGAACAGGTTTCTTTCTGAGGGCTGAACGGAACACAAGGGCATCAGCCAAGATGTTTTTCACGACCGATTTGGTTTTGGCGAACGACAACCTTGTCGACCCTAGAACTGATGGCCTGGAATTGAGTCTCAAACTATACCATGTATGCGACTTAGGATTGGGCCACCAACAGTCGATTGCGGAAGCACCCTGAATGGAGGTAGAATGCAGTGATGCAATAGCTCCGAGCCTCTCGCGAGGTGGGGTTATTTCATGGGTGGGTACTAGGGTCGCCTCCACGATTCGGGTGCCTATTGCAAAGACGACCTTTTAACACATTCAAACTACAAGAACGCAAAAGCTGAGCATCCGCCTACTTGAAATTTCTCTGCAGGGGCATTAGGATTATTTGAAGTAGTGGGTTGGCAAGAGGAGTCTCGAATTTTTCGAGGATGCAGAGTGTGGGCAGCAGGCACTCTGCCCCTTGACTATTTAGGTCTGCCAGAGCGACTCTAATTTCAATTTATGCAACGTGATCCCTCCACGAATTCGCCAAGCGCCGAGCATCCCGAGGGCATCGACCCCCTTCAATTGTTCTCGTTGTGCGCTGAAAACACTGCC
>JBGOTQ010000113.1:0-19952 GCA_041476565.1 Terriglobia bacterium
AAGAATGGGCCTGTAGGGAGTGGGGCTAGTCTTCGTCCTCTTCTTCGACCCGGAAAATGGCCTTTACCGAGTGTTCACTGGGAACGGGCTTCCCATCCTCATAGGCTGGGGCGAACTCCCACCAGTTCTTCACTTCGTAGACGGCTCGCTCAGTCAGCCCAAACTCCAACGTGTCTTCGGGAGTCGCGTCGACGACCTCACCATTTGCGTCTAACTTGATTTTCATGGGAACTTCTCCGCCTTTTTTCTTCTTGTAAGCCTGTTCGGTTTGGCGGGGAGTTGTACTGATCAGAGTAATCGGTCCACGAGTTCCCTCCGTGGCTGGAGAAATTTTGACTTTGCGATAGCGAACGGAGGACCCGTAAATGTTCTTCCCAAACATGACTCTGAGATTGAAGACCTTCAGATACTCGCTGGATCCCCCAATATTGATTTTATCCAGATTGGCAGTGAAATCCCGGAACTCCGCTTGGCTGAGTGGTTGCAACCTGAATGCTGTGTTCCCCATTAGGAAAAACACCTTGCGAACCTTAGAAGGAAAATCAAAACTATAACCGAGTTCCCATTTTCGACGAGTATCCTGCAGCACACAAGCCCTTTCGCCGCCTGCTGTCTTCGATTGGCTGCCGTCGTAAAGAAACGAATCCAGCTTTAGAGGTTTACCGCCTTCCGTGCGCATATAGATATTGTCCGTCGTCAGGCAGCGACGCGTGTCCCCCATGTTAAGGATCTCCAGGAAAATCTCCTTCTTGGGAGTCAATTCGAAGGAAAGAATGATTTTGGAGTCTATATACGCATGAAAGGCACTGCTGGTTGGATCGAAGTCGGCTACTGCTAACACGGGCGAAGTACCCCCGTAGAGCAACATGAGCGGCACTGCCCCCAGCAGGATTTGTCGCCAGCTCACCTTTGCAGACATGCTGAGCTCCTTTGGGGGATTATTGAGCCTATCGCGATCTGGTAGCCAATATTCCTGGCGTTTCGTTTGGAACAGGTCCAACTGAAACGGAGATGAGTGCTGGGCATCTTCCCTTCTCCATCATAAACGGTTTTCACCAAAACTGGGAGCCGGCAGGTCTATCAAAACCCTTGACGGTCATGATAGGCTGAAACCTGGTTCCAGTGGAGTAAAATCGAGAAGAGACGGATTTTCCGGATGAGCTCCTATGATGTGATTATCGTAGGCGCGGGCCCCGCAGGTTCCACTGTGAGCCGACTACTGTCCAATGCGGAGTTCAGGACCCTGTTGGTCGACAAGAAGCAGTTCCCCCGCCACAAGACCTGTGCCAGTTGGGTCAACCGTCTCGTGTTCGAGCGTTTCCCTGACCTGTTGCCTCATCTCGATCGGCTCATTGAAGTCCCTTTTTTCGGTGTGACAGCCCGGAGACCAAAAACGGGGCGAAACGCTGAAACGGCTGGATTACATCTTTAGAAGTTCATTGGTCTGCCGCGTGGCTGCCAAGGCGTTCCTTTATGGTGAAGGCACTGGAGTTCTGAATTTGCTCCGCAACGTGTGGAAAAAATAGTCGCCGATAGGTATCTCCTAAGTTACTGAAGAGCCCGGCTCATCAGTAAATTCAAACGGACTTAATCCCTCGGCGCGCCAGGATAAGCATCAGTACCCCAAAGGCCAGAATGACCAGCCCCCATCCCAGGTTGACATTAATTCCGAGAGATCGCTGATAGATGGTTTTGTCGCCCACCAGCCCGTAGGTCGTCAACAGTCCACCGAGGATGGAGAACATCAGTCCGATCGGTATCCGTATGTCCAGTCCCATTCAGTTCCTCCTTACCAGAAGATAATGTTCAGAACCAAAGTCATTGCCAGGACGATTACGGCAAGAGTGGCTGGCTTGTTGTACCATGCTGTCACTTCTTCCTTGGGCTTGGGCGTCAAGGAGTAGACCAGTCCCTTCAGTTCTTCATCGGTTTTGTTGTTTCGGGTAACGAGCGAAGCCAGGATGGTGACCACAAAGCAGGCAGTCCAGGCAAAGGTGGCGGTCCAGAAGTTCTGCGCCATTTCACTTGGGTAGGTGTGGACTACCGTGCCCAGCCATCCCCCCTTGATCAATGTAGTGGCTCCCGCCGGAGCAGTTAACCCGTGATGCAAGGCTGCGGTTCCAGTGCCCAGAACCAATCCCAGGAATGCCCCATGACCGGTGGCTCGGCGCCAGAACATGCCGAGAAGAAAGGTCGCAAACAAAGGCGCATTGACAAAGGCAAAAATCAGCTGCAGGAAATCCATCAGGTTGTTGAAATTCCTGGCCAGGTATGCAGCTCCCATACTGACCACAATTCCAAAGATCGTGGCCATGCGTCCCATCCAGAGGTAATGCTGGTCGGAACGGTTGGGACTGATATAACTCTGGTAAATATCGTAGGTCCAGACTGTGTTGAAGGCGGTGACGTTTCCCGCCATCCCCGACATGAAGGAAGCCATCAAAGCAGTGATCCCAAGACCGAGCAGGCCGGAAGGAAGATAGTGGGCCAGCATCATGGGGATGGCCATGTCGTAATCGAATGAACCGTCTTTTGCAGGCAAATGGAACCCGCTGGAGCCTCCCTGGTAAGTCAGCGCGATGGCAATCATACCCGGAAGGATGACCAAGATCGGGATAAACATCTTCGGAAATGCCCCAATCAGGGGAGTCCGACGGGCGGCGGACATGGAGTTTGCCGCCATGGCCCGTTGGACAACCAGAAAATTGGTGCACCAGTAACCAAAAGACAGGACAAAACCCAGCCCCATCACCATGCCGAACCACTCAATCCCCATGGGATTGGCCGTGGGGCTGGTCATGTAATGCCAGCTACGGCTCCAGGCATCCGGGGCGAAATGATTGGTGGTAGCCACCTTCTGCAAACGGTTTTGCAGACCTGCCCATCCGCCGGCGTCTTTGAGGCCCAGGTAAACCAGTGGGACAAAACCTGCCACAATCAGGAAGAATTGCAGCACCTCGTTATAGATCGCGGAGGTCAAGCCGCCCAGGAATGTGTAAATCAAAACGATGATGGCCGACACGAAAATACTGAAGTTGAAATTCCAGCCTAGCAGGATTCGCATTAACAGGGCCATGGCATACATGGAAATCCCTGAAGCAAAAATGGTCATCACCGCAAAAGAGAAGGCATTGAAACCGCGGGTCTTCTCGTCGAACCGCAGCTTCAAGTACTCGGGAACCGAACGGGCTCGTGAGCCGTAGTAGAAGGGCATCATGAATATGCCAAGGAAAATCATCGCCGGGATCGCACCGACCCAGTAGAAGTGGCAAGTGGCGATTCCATATTTCGCTCCGGAGGCCGCCATCCCGATGACTTCCAGGGCCCCCAGGTTGGTGGAGATGAAGGCGAGTCCTGTGATCCAGGCAGGAATGGAGCGACCCGACATGAAGAAATCGGAGCTGGTTTTCATGTACCGCCTCAACGCCCAGCCAATGCCAAGGACGAAGACGAAATAGATGACCATGATCGTGTAGTCGATCAGGCCCAGCTGTATGTGTTGCATGTGTGGTCCCCCTAAGGTTGAGAGCTTTCAAGAGGTCCGCCAGAGGTGGGCGGTCACTACGGAAATGCGGCAATATCTTAGTTCAAACCCCCGATAACACAAAGAAGTTTCCCCCTTCCTTTCGCTGGGCAAGGCCGGCGAGAAAAAGTGTTAAAATCAGTTCTCACCAATGCGAGCAGTTTGCCTTGGAGAACAAGACTTGATGCGTATTCAGAGCCTCGTGATCAGCCCTGCGACTCTACTCTCGCCGATGGCGGGATTGACCGACAGCGTGTTCCGCCGTCTGATCAAGCGCTTGGGGGGGTGTGGTCTGGTCATGACGGAGTTCACCAGTGCAGAAGGGTTGACCCGCAATTCGATCAAGGGGCGCCGCATGCTCTTTTACCATGAGGAGGAACGCCCCATTACAGCCCAGTTGTTTGGCTCAGATCCTTTGCGACTAGCTGAAGCCACGCAAATGGTCGAAGACCTGGGCTTCGATGCAGTGGATCTCAATCTAGGCTGTCCTGCCAAGAAAGTGGTGAAGGCTTGTGGAGGTTCTGCACTGCTCAGAGACCTGAAGCTCCTCGCAGAGCTCTTAAGGGCTATCCGCACCAAAACCTCGTTGCCGTTCACCGTCAAAATTCGTGCCGGATGGAGCGAGCAGGAAATCGTCGCCTTGGAAGTGGGGAAGCTGGCCGAGGATCTTGGAGTTGACGCCATAACGCTTCATCCTCGAACGCGACTTCAAGGATTCTCCGGGAAGGCGGACTGGCACCTGATTGGGGAGCTGAAGGCGCATTTGAGGATCCCTGTGATCGGAAATGGGGACGTTCTAACTCCGGAGGACGCATTCCGGATGATCGCGGAGACCGGCTGCGACGGAGTGATGATTGGCCGGGGAGCCTTGAGCAATCCTTGGGTCTTCCGCCAGATTTATGAAATGGAAAGCGGCATGATTCGAACCGCACCCGATATCAATGCCAAGTACCGGTTGATCAAGGATTATTTTGAACTCCTCTTTGAAGAACAGACCGCTGGGGCCATCGGGAAAATGAAACAATTCGCTTCCTGGTTCACGCACGCTGTTCCCTTCGGGGCCTCACTCCGCAAGAGCATTTATGAATCGAAAACGGAAAGCGATGTTTTGTTGCGGATCGAGGAGTTTTTTGCAAATCCTCCTTATTCCCGATTGGCCCCCGGAGAAACTGACCACGCCAGATTGGCCTCTGAAGGTTGAGCAAATTGCCTGGTGTAATGGGATCTGGAGGTCCTTCAGTCAAAACAGCCAGCGGCTGGCTTGAGACAACGCATCATGCCGACTGGGATCTAGGATAGTAAATTCTTTCAAGACAGAGAGGGCCAAGCGGTCATCTTCAAAGAACTGGCTGGCCTCTGCTAGAGAGGACGGAGCTCGCCCGGCAATAAAGACGGACCGTGTATGGCAAAGCCGCTCCAGGAGAACTTCGTCCAACATTCTCCGATGGCGGTTTTTGGACAGCCCGCCGCAAGAATCCTTAATGAACAGGAAATCCACTTTGATGGCTGCTTCCTTCCATTTGGCTGCAGGCTCGGTTCCTGTACGTTTGGAAACTCCCTTCGGCTGCTGGAAATCTAACCATAAACAGGAATGGCCGTACAATCGGATCAAGTTATTGGCAAAGAGCGAGAGGAACCTCTCGGTGTCGACAGACCCACCAGGCACAATCCAGTGATAAATGCCCTCCGGTTCATGATCGTTTAAAATGTCTCGCAGGGAGTCCAGAAGGGATATCTCCTCTAACGTCCGAGGTTTTAATTCCTCCAGACATTGATTCCAGTAGATTGCGGGAATCCCGGACTGCTTCTGAAGCGAGGCGATCCGTCCAGGAGAAATACAACGGCACTTCTGGGCACGGATCTGGCCATGCCTTTCGACCATTCGGAACCCAACCCCTTCGCACAAGGGACAGGCCTGCTGCCGCTTACGTTCCCAGTAACTACTAGTAATTTCGGGCTGGTTGACCGCACTCATGTCCTGACCTTCTTCCGGTTTGGATGCACTCTAATATCTCAAAGCATAGGCGAATAAAAAGCGAAAGTCAAGAATAAATAAACCTGATCTTTCGGACTTCACTCCTGGCTCCGCTACTCTGGGGGCTAGGGACGATCAATGCGCCTGCTTTTCATCGGACAACCGGAAGGCGGATTCTGTAAGTCAACGCCAGGGGAGAACGAAACTCTCTCTATAGACCAACCCCAGTACATGAATGACATAGTTAAGCTGATCCTTGAAGGTCAGCTTGGACTCGCCATGCAGGCGCTGCTGAAACGCATAAGGAATTTCGACCACGTTCTGGTAATTTCCCTTGACTAGGATCTCGAGCAAGACCTTCCAGCTGACGAGAGTCCACTCCATTTCGTGAAGGATACATCGTCGCAACATAAAGAAACCGCTCAGTGGATCAGAGATACTCCTGACCTTGCGGAGTGCGAGCCGTCCCATCCAGCGGCCGCACTCTGCCAGAGTTCTCCTGTAAGTTCGAAATCCAACGGGACTGCCACCACCCATAAAACGGCTGGCAATGACAATGTCGGCACCTGACTGGATGCTCCTCAGCATCGGCGCCAACAACTCAGGAGGATGTTGCAGGTCGGCATCCATGACAGCTAGGACATCGCCGCAGGCACATTCAAAACCACAGAGAATTGCTGATCCCAGACTGGATTCTGATTCGCGATGGAGCAGTTGGAAGGCAGGATCTTGGCGGACAATCCCCTCAAGGACCATCGGCGTGCAGTCCGTGCTGTCATCCACAAATATTACTTCAGAGGGTTCTCCATTCAGAGCAAGTCGCAGGCGAGGAACCAAAATCTCCAGGTTGACCGCCTCATTCCGCGTCGGGATGATGAGACTCAGCATGGTTGTATTTCCCGGCTAGAAGATTTAGTGCCCCGGTGCCTCCATTTTAGGAAAGAATATCGAAAAGGTGAGAAATCTTTGACAGAATTCCATGGTTCGTTTAGATTCACAAGCCTCCTCAATGAGGCGCCGGCACCAGCTTGGAAAGATAGGCTGACTGCAAACCAGCATATCCATCCGATGGACAGGAGTGGTAACCTGAGAAAATGACTCGACGGCAAGCTTGGATGTATGCCCTTGGGTTCTTCATCATCCACAGTCTGTTGGTGGCTGGTGCCAGCTTCTGGTTTGTTCGTCAAGTTACCCCCACTTCAACCGCCGCTGAGCTCTTGCGATTCGCCTTGATTAAGAATTTCGTGCGCTGGGATTCGATATGGTACCTTCGAATCGCTCACCACGGTTATCGCTCCATCCAAGATTCGGCCTTCTTTCCCCTTTATCCCTATTCAATTCGAGGGTTGAGCTCCCTCACTGGGCTTTCCTACGAGGTATGTGGACTTCTGATCTCAAATCTCTCTTTTCTGTTGGCCCTTTATTGGCTGGTTCGCCTTTTGGCGATGGATCACTCTCCTGGTATCGTGAGGTGCGCGCTGTGGCTGTTGATCGCCTTTCCCACGTCGTTCTTTTTCTCTGCCGTTTACACTGAATCCCTATTCCTGCTCTGGTCCGTAGGTTGCTTCTACCTGCTCCGTCTACAAGAATGGTGGTGGGCAGGAGCATTCGGCTTCCTTGCCGCCTTGACCCGAAATACAGGCGTACTTTTGGTTCTGCCTTTCCTGTGGGAATCCACCTGGAACCCAGGTTTAAAAAGCCACGGCGTCGGGAGGAGGAGTCTTGCCGCCGCAATGATTCCCGCAGGCTTAGGAGTTGATATGGTCCTCCTGTACCGGCAAATCGGCGATCCACTGGGATTCATACATGCCCAATCATTTTGGAGTCGGGCTTTCCAGTGGCCCTGGCTGACTGTATGCCAAGGGACAATTGCCACCCTGCAGAAGTCTAGGCACTGGATTAGACCAGGCAATCCCATCTTCGAGACGGTAGTGGTCTGGTGGGAAATGGTCCTTGTCGCCCTGTCGTTGTGGAGCCCTTCTTTGCGAATCCGGTGGAGCTACTGGTTATACGGCGCTGCGAGTATTTGCATTCCCCTACTTTCACCGAGTACGATCAACATTTTTCTAAGCATCCCTCGATTTGCCCTCGCCATTTTCCCGTTGTTCTTGATAGGGGCTTTAGTTCTCAATCAAAAGCGCTGGCTCATTTTAATCCTAGCCTTAGGCATGACGCTCCAGTCGTTTTTGATCTACAACCTCACTCGAGGGAAATTTGTTCCCTAAGAAACGAACCACGGTATATTTGGCCAACAGCGGGCCTACCTAATCAGCTCGCCTACCTTCTGCTCGGCGAGCTTGCCGAAACGATGGGCAATGACCAGAGCCGGATCTAGTGGCACTTCCACCACCTTGACGTCGGGCGGGACGAATATTGTGGGCTTTGGCTTCAGTTCTTTGCCGGCAAATTGGGGGAGCCATTGTTCTTCTGCCTTCAGCATTTCCCCGGTCATATCGCGGGCTTCCTTCAGAGTGCAGACGGCAGAAGTTAGCGGATCCATGGCCACGGCTTGCATGGCATACTCCGGATCGCCGCTCAGGGCTGCCTCCACGGTCAACTGCTGGACCGCGACGTTACTCTGATTCAGGGCAGCGCACTGGGGCGGCAAGGCCCCGACCCGGACCGGATGCAGACCCACGGAATCCACGAACACAGGGACCTCCACGCAACAGCCTTCCGGCAAATTGGTGATATAGCCATCGTTTCGGACATTGCCATTGAGTCGGAACGGTCTCCCCGTCTTCAGAGCTTCCAGGATGTATGAGCAATACTCAACACTCCTCCCCTTAATTAGCGGCGATTCCAGATTGAGGTAGTCGACGTTCCGGTATTTATCGTCTAGCATCTGGCAATACCTGTAATAGGCACCTGACGCCCCTCCAAAATCCGGCTGGTCGCAGTAAAGCTCCAAGGCTCGCCGGCTGCCGCGGAACCAGGGGACATACTCGGAAAGATGCCCGGTACTCTCGGTCATGAAGTAGCCGAAGTGCCGCATCACTTCACAGCGGACCTTCTCGTTCACGTAATACTCCGGCTTCTCGATATTCTCGCGGAGGACCGGATATAAGTCTCTCCCGTCTCCCTTATCGCGCAACATGAGGAACCAGGCCATGTGGTTGATGCCGGCCGCCAAAAAGTCGATTTGGTCCTTGGGGACATCCACATAACGGCTGATCAAGTCAAGGGTAGTCTGCACACCATGGCACAACCCGATGAACGGGATCCTGCTGGTCCGACCCAAAGCAAGGCAACAGGCGGCCATTGGATTGGCATAGTTGAGGATAGTGGCGTCGGGGCAGAGTTCCTCCATATCGCGGGAGATTGCCACCAGGATGGGGATGGTTCGCAGTGCGCGAAAGACCCCACCGGGCCCCAAGGTGTCGCCGATGCACTGGTCCACCCCGTACTTCAAAGGAATCTTATAATCGATGCCGAAAGCCTCTAGACCCCCCGCTTGGATCATGATGATGACATACTTGGCTCCATCAAGAGCCTCCCGCCGGTCGAGTGTCGCCGAAACCTGCGCCGGCACATGATTCTCCCGAATGATTCGCTCCACGAAGTTTTTCATCCGCTCCAGTTTCGGCCGGGTGCGGCTCATCAAGCAGAACTCACTGTCTTGAAGGCTTTCTGTCGCCAGTATATCCATAACCAGGGTCTTGCAGAAAACCATGCTTCCAGCCCCGAGCATTGCAATTTTTGCCATTCCTCACCTCCTGTTCGACATCTGATTCATTCATAAGCAGTGGCCCCAAGAGGTACCACGCCCAAAGAGCGACTCTCCTAAAAGTCTGGTCATTTCCACACCTCTAGAATCGTTAGGATTGTCCTGACTTCCCGGAATCTCCGTCACCATCTACGTCATGATCCAGGACAAGGACACTGGTTGTACCCAGGTCGAATTCAGGATGCCAGACCTTTGGTATCGTCCCAGGTCCATTTTACACGACAGGCACTCGAAAATCGTGCAGCGATTCATCGCTGGGATTACCCCTGGTTGTTTCTGCCAGAGGCGGTGGGTCCAGACGTGCCCACCACGGGTTTGGAGCCGGAGATCCTGGCGAAGATGAACAGCCCGCGGCGACTGCCGCAACCTTATGAATGGGGCGAGGGCCTGCCACCTCAGGCAGCAAAGCCGGTGAATTTGGATTTCGAAAGATAAGGGCCAACTCTTTGATTAGGGGTGGCTGTCGCGCTCCTGCGCGACAGTTGCGTTTTGGATCAGGAGACAGCGAAGACTCGAGATACCGCCGCGACGGAGCGCGGCGGCCACCAGGCGGCCACCCACGACGGCAAATCGCAATGCGACCTATACTCCCGAAGCGTTCTTATCTAACATTCAGGCCTTCCCTGCTTTGATTTTCTCAATCACGTTTACGATGTAATCCAACTTCCCTTGGTCGTCAACCAGCAGTACCTGGTGGGGGAATTGGAAGCTGCGTCGATAGATGTCGCTGACCACCGGGAAATTCCCATCATCTGATTTGTTTCCTCCCCAATTGGCTTGGGAATAGTCGATACCCTTGAGTCCTTTCATCTCCTTGAAGCAGGCGAGGGAATGAAGCGGGGGGTAGCAGTCTGCCAAGGGGATCTGCTGTTCTGCAAGTCTCCGGCAGAATTCCTTCTTGGAAATGTTGTTAAACCGGGTCGGTTCAAATGAGGCCGGGAAAACGTATTGCCCGACTTCCTCGACCCCATCGATCTTCCGCTGACAACAGATGCCTTCAATCGAGTCCAGGCGCCTCCTCAAGTAGTCGGCGTTCTTGATCCTCAAAGTATGCTGCCAAGCCTTCAGTTTCTTCAACTGGGATCGCAGAACAGCAGCCTGAAACTCGCCGAGCCGATAGTTGGAACCATACCGGTAATGTGCATAAAAGTACTGCCCGGGAATTCGGCCACAATCAGCAATGCTGTATATCTTCTCCGCCAGACTGTCGTCATTGCAGATGACAGTGCCCCCTTCGCCCGAAGCCAGCAGTTTGCTGGCTTGAAAAGAGAAGGTCCCGCAATCACCCCAGTTTCCAGCCCGCCTGCCCCGATACTTGCTGCCATGGGAATGGGCACAGTCCTCAATCACTCGGAGGCCATGCTTTTGAGCAATCCCGAGAATTCCATCCATGTTATTGGGCATTCCGGCCAGATGTACAGTGATGATCGCCTTCGTGCGGGGGGTGATTAGGGATTCGATTTTCGTCTCATCCATGTTGTGGGTGGCGGCATTAATGTCGCACAAAATGGGAACCGCATTCACCGCCATGACGGCTGAAGCTGAGGCCACGAAAGTGTAATCGGAGACGATCACCTCGTCACCTAGCCCGATGTCCAGCGCCAGCAGAGCCACTTCCAAAGCATGCGTCCCGTTGGTGACGGCAAGGCAGTGTTTGGAACCCTGGAAATCAGCAAACTCTCTCTGGAATTCCCACACGTTTTCCCCACAGTGAGACTGGGGAGCGCCACACCATAACTGTCCTGAATCCAGGACCCCCTTCACTATCTCATAATCATCTTTGTCAAGTTGCGGCCAAACAGGGAACAAGGGTTTTTCCATGGTTTCATTTCTCCTTGGGAACTGGTTTTCCGTAGACTTCGATCCAGTCCAGGCGGGAACAGGCATCACTGCCGCCCCCAATCATCAGATCAGTCCAACCCACTTCTTCTACCCGGCTCAGATCGGGATTGGGTTCCCAGACTCCCTCTATCACTTTCTGGATGTCCAGTCGGCGCCAACGCAAATCGGGAATGTTAAACTCGCGGATTCGCCAGTCGTTGGAAGGGCCGTCACTTTGATCACTGACGAGCCAGGATCCCTCGGGCAATTTCAGGATGATTCTTAACTGGCGGTATCCGGCCTGCTTGGCCCGCCAGCGGATTTTTGCCAACCCGGTGAGATCGACATAAGATCTCCGGTGCCTCAAGGAAATCGCCCAGCTTCCTTCAGCCTCGCCGGACCAGATGTAATAGGGATCATCCGCTGGGAGGTCATGATGGCTCTTCTTGATCCCGGCTTCACCGGAACCGTGCCGGGTCAGGATCAGGTCGGGATTGTTCACATGTTCCTGGGTCACAGGTTTGGCGGCCGGAGTTTCTTTCCAGTCTTCCCTGAAAAACAGCCCAGGACGCTCCTGAGCTGAGGTCTGTTGTACCAAAAAAAAGTTAACGATGAAAACCATCAGGCACGTGATTGTTCTTTGCATGTGCTCCTCCAACGGTGTAATAGTTATTGTTGATCGTCTCATGAATGGAAGATTTATGCACGGGGCAGGCGCATTCAGTATAATACAGGTTTTTACTGTCAACGCGGAGTCTTCATGCCTGGTGAAATAAAAAAGAAAACAGTTCTGGAGTTGGAAGACGAACTCGGAGCCGGGACCTATTACAAGCGCAAGATCGTAATCGTGCGCGGTCAAGGGGCACGATTATGGGACGAGACTGGACGGGAGTATATCGATTGTGTGGGTGGCCAGGGTTCCGCCAACCTGGGGCATGGAAATCCTTATGTGGTCAAGGCGCTCCAGGAACAGGCAGAGAAACTGATCACCTGCACCGAGCTATTTTACAATGACCAGAGAGCTCTCTTGCTGGAGAGGTTGGTCCGCATTACACCGACCCGCATTGCCCGGTTCTTTCTGTGCAATTCCGGCACTGAATCTGTCGAGGGAGCTTTTAAATTTGCACGATTGGCTACTGGCCGAACTGAGATTGTCGCTGCCATGCGAGGATACCATGGGAAAACCATGGGGGCGCTGAGTGCTACCTGGAACAAAGATTACCGGGAGCCCTTTGATCCGCTGGTTCCCGGATTCTCCCATGTTCCTTATGATAATTTACAGAAAACCCGTGATGCGATCACCGAAAAAACCGCCGCATTTATAGTGGAGGTCATCCAAGGTGAAAGCGGTGTTCGTCCGGGTTCGATCGAATACTTCCAAGGGGTACAGGACCACTGTCGGGAGACTGGAGTTCTCTTCATTCTGGACGAAGTTCAGACGGGATTTGCCCGAACTGGAAGGATGTTTGCCCTCGAGCATTTTGGGCTTCAACCCGACATTCTCTGCATGGCCAAGTCGCTGGCTGGCGGCATCCCTATGGGGGCCATTGGAATCAGCGATTCCGTGGCCGGGAAGCTCTTTAAATTGGCTCACACTTCCACGTTTGGAGGAAATCCTCTGGCATGTGTGGCTGCCAATGCGGCAATCCAATACTTGGAAGACTATCACTTGGCAGAACGAGCGGGTGAGTTAGGGGCAGAATTTATCGAAGATTTGAGGAAGATCCGGTCCCCCCGGATCCGCGAAGTTCGAGGCCTCGGCCTGATGGTGGGCATCGAACTGAAGGAGAAAAGCGGACCCTACATCCAGAAGTTGATGGAACGAAATGTTCTAGTCTTGGGGGCTGGTCCCACTGTCATCCGTTACTTGCCACCTCTGGTCATCGACCGAGATGACTTGAAGCATGTCGGCGCTGTTACGGCAGAAGTCCTGGCCTGAAGCTTGTCCAGGCCGTCACTGGGCAAAGAATTGGCCCTGCCGGGCTGTCCATAGATCTGCACCTGTCTTTGGTTCCTCGGTATACAAATCAAGGCAAGGAGGATCTATGGCGGAGCTGCGACAGGGAGCTTGCATCGGATTGTTGCTGGCTGTCGTTTTGGATGTGGGACTGAGCTACCCGGCCCAATCATCGCAAAGCTCAGGGCCCGGAGAGCCAGAAAGGAAAGCGCAGGGGCAGGAAAAGAGGAAAAGGGTTTACACCAACGAGGACCTGATCCTACTGAGGGACAAGCACAACGAAGAGGAGAGTCCCTCTTCCACTCCGGCCACTCCTAACCCTTCAATTTCAAAGGCGAAGGACAAAGGGACTGAGAAGGGTATTAGTCTTTCTAACTATCGGGACCTGAACGGGCATGATCGGGAGTACTGGCGCAAGAAAATCAAGCCGCTAAGAGCCCAATTCGAGAGCCTGAATTCTGAAATCAGTTCGGTACAGCAGAGGCAAGCCAATGTTGGGACCGCCGGCAGCATTCGAGTCTCCAGAGACGGCCATTTGAAAACAACTTCAAAGGACAGTCAACAAGACCTCTCCAGGAAATTGGCAGATCTGGAGCGCAAGCGAAGCGTTATTGCCAGGTCTATTCAGGATCTTGAAGAGGAGGCACGCAAGGCTCAGGCTTTGCCAGAATGGCTGAGATAAGCTGACTTCATGCACGAAACAGAACTGGCACTGTTGGAAGAAATGTTGCGGATTTACAGCCCTTCCCGCGAAGAAATTGGCCTATCCACTTTCCTGGTGGAGCGGATGACGAGCCTGGGCTTCCAGGCTTATCAAGACTCGGTCCATAATGCCATTGGGGTCATGGGCTCCGGCTCTAGAACTATCTTTCTGCTGGGGCACATCGACACCGTTCCGGGAAATATTCCCGTTCAAAGGAAGGGCAGCAAATTATACGGACGGGGCGCGGTTGATGCCAAAGGCCCCATGGCATGTTTCATCAGTGCGGCGCATCGCCTCAAAGGAGAGGTCTCCTCATTGGACAAACGGATTGTCGTCTTCGGAGCTGTGGAGGAGGAGGCGGCGACCTCACGGGGAGCCCGACAATTGGCCAAAGATTTCGCGCCTCCGCATTTCTGCATCATCGGGGAACCGAGTAGATGGAACGCCATTACCCTGGCTTACAAGGGTCGCTTGCTGGTGAAATACCAGCTTCAAGTCCCCTTGAAACACACTGCGGCCCGTGGGAAGTTGGTTTGTGAACAGGCGGTAGATTTCTGGAATGAGATCAAGTCTTGGTGCAAGCATTACAACCGGGGGAAATCAGCATTCGAAGGCATTGACCCCTCGATTCGGTCCTTCCATTCTGAGGACGATGGATTCCACGAGGCGGCTCATTTAGGGCTCGGGTTCCGGCTGCCTTTGCGCTTCCCAGTGGAGCGATTTAGGACTTTTCTTCTTGAAGCGGCAGGAGACGGGCGCTGCCATTTTTACGGAGAGGAACTGGCTGTCCGAAGCGACAAGTCCAACGCACTGGTAAAGACCTTCCTGCACTCCATCCGTGCCTGCCACGGGATTCCCAAGTTCAAAGTGAAGAGTGGAACCTCTGACATGAATGTTGTTGCCCCGGTTTGGAATTGTCCGATTGTTGCTTATGGTCCAGGGGATTCGGCCCTGGACCACACTCCCGAGGAGCACATTGAAATTGAAGAGTACGGTCGGGCCATTGACGTGTTAGAATTTGTGCTGAGAGATATTTAAGCCAAGTTAACTCAACCAAAGGGATTTCATGCTTCAGACCGATACCAACCCCGTCACCGATCTGGACCGCAAAGAAGAGCGGCTCGTCACGATTCTCCAGGAGATGAAGTCGGCCGTTGTTGGCTTCAGTGGAGGCGTCGACAGCGCGTACCTGGCATACATGGCCAACCGGGTTCTCGGCAAGAATGCTCTGTGTGTGACAGCACTGAGCCCGTCTTTTCCGAGCTACCAACTCAAGGAAACTACGAATTTCGTAGACCGATTCCAGTTGAATCATCTCATCATCCATACCGACGAACTGGAGAACCCCCAGTACCTGGAAAATTCCCCCAACCGCTGCTACTTCTGTAAAAGCGAGCTGTTCACTAATCTACAGGCCATTGCGGCAGAGAAGGGATATCAAGCCATCTTGGACGGCACGAACCGCGATGACCTGGGAGACTTTCGTCCGGGTCGCAAGGCCGCAGCCGAGAACGCGGTTCGCAGCCCGTTGCTTGAGGCTGAGATGACCAAGCTGGACATTCGGGAATTGTCCCGTCGGGCCGGTCTCCCCACTTGGGACAAGCCCGCGCTCCCTTGCCTTTCCTCGCGCTTCCCTTATGGGATTTCAATTTCAGTCGAGAAGCTTTCAGTGGTGGACAAAGGAGAGACGATACTGAAGAGTTACGGGTTCCAAATCTTCCGAGTTCGGTACCACGAATCGCTAGTCCGGCTGGAATTCTCACCCGAGGAATTGCCCAAGGCTTTGAATCTGACTATGGCGGCAATCCTGCTTAAGGAATTCAAAGCCCTGGGTTTCAAGTTCGTCACGGTGGATCTGGAAGGATATCGTTCAGGCGCCTTGAACGAGGTCTTGCCGCAGGCAAGGGATCATTCCTGATGCAAGAGCCATGCTGGACTCTGCTGCAAAGGCCGAATTCGAGAAACTGCACCGGGTGATGCAGATTATCTTCCTGGCTATAATGGCCTCGGTTCTGCTTTACCTGGTTTCAATTGTCTTAGTGTTCACCGCCTACCCAAGAAAAATTACCTGAGATTGAAGCGCTATGAAAGTTCTCGTGGTGGGTTCTGGAGGGCGCGAACATGCCCTCGTGTGGAAAATTCTTCAGTCGAAGCGGGTCACCCGGGTGTACTGCGAACCTGGAAATGGTGGAACCGCCAAGGAGACGGGGCGCCCTCAGCATGGAGTCAGTCGGATCGAAGATTTGGCGGATTTCGCCAGGCACGAAGGGATCACTCTGACAATTGTGGGGCCGGAGATGCCACTGACTCAAGGGATTGTGGACTATTTTGAAAAACAGAAGCTCCCCATTATAGGGCCGAACTCGGCTGCTGCCCGCCTGGAAGGAAGTAAGTTGTTTGCCAAGCAATTTATGCAGCGGCATCAAATTCCCACCAGTCCTTACCTCGAGACGGCTTCGGCGGCGGAAGCCAGATCCGCGGTGGACGATGAGCGCTTCGGCTTTCCTCTGGTGATCAAGGCAGACGGGCTGGCATCCGGAAAGGGTGTCGTGATTGCCAACGAGGCTCAGGAGGCGCATCTGGCCATTCGGCAAATGTTGGAGGACAAGGTGCTGGGCTCTGCGGGCAATCGGGTCGTGATCGAAAAATACCTGCGGGGGGAAGAAATCTCTTTTTTGGTATTCACCGATGGGGTACATATTCTCCCCATGGTGCCTTCTCAGGATCATAAGCGAGTATTTGATGGCGACTGCGGACCCAACACCGGAGGGATGGGAGCCTATTCGACCGATTCGCTGGTCTCCCCGAAGCAGTGTCGTCTTATCATGGATCGCATTGTCCAACCCACCGTTTTAGGAATGGCTGTTGAAGGAAATCCTTATAGCGGAATCCTCTACTTCGGATTAATGCTAACAGAAGAAGGCCCCCAGGTGCTCGAGTTCAACGCGCGCATGGGGGACCCTGAAACCCAGCCGGTCCTTCTTCGACTGAGAAGTGACATCGTGGACGTGTTTGAAGGGATTTTGGAGAAGAAGCTCGATCAGGTTCATGTCCAGTGGTCCTCGGGATGCGGCATCTGCGTCGTTCTGGCCTCCGGGGGTTACCCCCACGACTTCGAGAAGGGCAAACTAATTTCCGGCATTTGTGAGGCCGAGAGTTTGTCCGGCGTCAAAGTCTTCCATGCAGGGACCAGGTTGAACGACGGCGATTTCGTGACCTCGGGCGGACGGGTCCTCGGGGTGACAGCTCATGCCGAAAACCTCAGGTCAGCAATTGACTTAGTCTATCGGGCTGTCGAGCTGATCCATTTCGACAACGTGCATTACCGCAAGGATATTGGTGTGAAAGGACTCAATAGAGATGCCATCTGAAGTTCCCAATGAGGGACCTTCTCAATACCCAATTCTCAATTCTGAGGAGAGTGATGCATGCCGCCGCTGATAGGAATTCTCATGGGCAGCGATTCCGACTTGCCTATCATGAGTGAAACAGCCAAGCAGTTGAAGGATTTTGGCATACCCTTTGAGATTGAAATCTCTTCAGCACATCGCGCGCCACTGAGGACTGCCGAGTATGCCAGGAGTGCTGTGAAGCGGGGACTTAAAGCAGTAATCGTCGGTGCAGGAGGCGCAGCCCATCTGGCTGGGGTGGTAGCCGCTGAGACCATCCTCCCGGTCATCGGAGTGCCCATCGACAACAGTCCCTTGAGCGGGATCGATTCATTGCTTTCAACTGTCCAGATGCCGGCGGGTGTCCCCGTCGGAGTGATGGCCGTGGGGAAGGCTGGAGCCATCAATGCGGCCGTTTTTGCAGCCCAGATCATTGCGACTAGTGACCCGGAACTTGCTCAGAGGCTGGTCGAGTACAAGGAAGGATTAGAAAGGAAGGTCCGGGAGAAATCCGAGCAGGTGAAGAAAACCTTCACGATCTAAGCTGAGCCAATGCCTTTAAAGAAGCTCTTCTTGGCTTTCGTTGCTCTTCTACTGGTTGTGGTGGCTGTCACATGTCTGAACGTTCCGGATGTTTCCGATCTGAAAAAGGACAATCCAAGTTCCACGGCTCTAATGCGCCAACGGGAACAGGAGGCAAGAGCTACCGGGAAAAGGCCCAGAAAAACTCAGATCTGGGTTCGTTTTGAGACCATTGCCAATCGACTTAAAACCGCCGTCCTGATTGGCGAGGATGATGCCTTCTTTCAGCACCAGGGTTATGACCTGGAACAGATCAAAGAATCCTTTATCAAGAACTGGGAAAAAAAGGGCTTGGTGCGGGGCGGGAGCACGATAACCCAACAACTGGCTAAGAACCTGTATCTATCCACCTCCAAGAACCCGTTGCGGAAACTAAAGGAACTTCTCATTGCTCGGCGCTTGGAGGAAGAACTGACCAAGCGGCGGATCTTTGAAATCTACCTGAATGTCATTGAGTGGGGTGACGGCATCTATGGCGTAGAAGCAGCCTCTCAGGTCTATTTCAAAAAATCCTCTTCAGCCCTGACCACATGCGAGGCCGTCCAACTGGCCGCCATGATTCCCAATCCCCGGAGGATGAGTCCCAGTCACATGACCCGCCGCCTCACGTACAGAGCCAACCTGATTCTCTCGCGAATGCTCGAGTACCGCCACATCAGTGAAAAAGAGTACCATGAGGCATTGGATGAACTGGAAAAATCCTCCCATTCGGCTGCCTCGAACCGGCGAAAACGAAATTCACTGCCAGTGATTGCCTCAGTGATGTGCTCTCCTTGCGTGCTTCCGTCCCCCTAATTGACCTGATGCTTGCCTTCCCTTTTTGAAATCTTTTGGTTAATATCGCGAGAATGATTAAAGCAATCTTTCTGGATTTGGGACGAGTGCTGATTGATATCGATCTCGGCGTAGCCGTTCGAGGACTCGAGAAAGCGACCTCCTGGCCACTCAGCGATATTACTCGGTTTCTGAACGGGGAGTTAATTCAGGAATATGAATTGGGGCGGATCTCTACCGATTTTTTTTACCATACCTTTTGCGGAAGCCTTCACGCCGTCATCCCTGTTGAGGAATTCAAGACCCTCTGGTCACAGATCTTCGTGGCGGAGCCCCTATTATCCGAACCTTTCCTGCAGTCCCTTGCAAGGAACTACCCACTACATTTGCTATCGAACACGAATGAGCTGCATTACGATTTCGTGGTCAGTCGGTACCCATTGCTGCGATATTTTAAAGAGAGGGTACTCTCTTTTCAGGTAGGCCGGATGAAACCGCAAAAGGAGATATACGAGGTCGCCATTGAACGATCCGGGGTTAGTGCTGCAGAGATATTTTTCACCGATGATCGTCCCGAAAACGTTGAGGGTGGCTTGGCGGTAGGAATCCAGGCCGTTCAATTTCTCAATGAGGCACAGCTGAAGCAAGATATGCGCAAGGCCGGTATTGTCTTTTAACGGACCGCTGAAATGGTGACGGTTTGGGGCTGCTTATGCTATGCTGGCTCCAGATAAAAGACTCAATCCGGCTACAGCCCAGATTGAAAGTCCCGAAGGAATCCCGGGTGAGCAGTGTCGACCCGTAGCAAGAGGAGTCACCTGCGGTTGCTTGCAAACCGGCAGTTATGCGTTATCTTGTCTTGAGTGACATTCACGCGAACCTCGAAGCCATGCAGGCGGTCATGGAGCAGGCGAGAGGGGAATTCGATCAAGTCATCTGCTGTGGCGACATCGTGGGATACGGGCCGAATCCCAATGAAGTCACCGAGGCGATCCACGACCTGAAGCCTCTGGTCGTGCGCGGGAACCATGAAAAAGCAGCGCTGGGCATGGTCGACTTGTCTCTATTTAATCCCCTTGCCAAACAGGCTGCTCTCTGGACTCGCAATGTTCTTACGGCAGAGAATCGGGAGTACTTGAGGTTGATCCCCAGCGGGCCGGTCTACAATTCGGGGTTTACCGTGGTTCACGGTTCGCTCTTAGATGAAGACGAGTATCTCATCGATCGCGAGGAAGCGCTGCTCAGTTTGAGGAGTGCGCCGAATGCCGTCACGTTCTTCGGTCACACGCACATTCAGGGTGGGTTTGTAGTTCTTCAGGACGGGAGGTCTGGAGTCTTGAATCCCGTGATTCGACAAGGAGCCTTTGAGGGTGAACTGTCAATCGACCCACGCCACAGATATCTCATTAATCCTGGTTCCGTCGGCCAACCCCGCGACTACGATCCTCGGGCTGCCTATGTCATTTACCAGGCAGAGCAGCAACGGGTTCGATATATGCGC
>JBGOTQ010000114.1:0-19769 GCA_041476565.1 Terriglobia bacterium
CTCACTGGCGGATCTGACTGGACATCAAGCGCGGTTGTTGATTGGACTCAAACGAATCGAAGACAACCTCGAGTCCGCTCACCACGCTGCCCTTCGTGGCAACCCCAGGGAAGCTGTTGGTTATCTAGTGACGGCTTACGAGCATGCCCACGGTCTAGTGGCCGAACGGAAGGCCACCTTTGCTGACCTTCAAGCTACTTGGGAGAAGAGCAGATATCCCAAAGGGCAAGAGGTCAACAGCAGAAAGTTCGTCCACATTTTGGATGACGTCAAAGATCACTTCGCCGATCGCCGGAGCGATCTCACTTACATGATTGCGCCGGAGGAAAGCATAGGTCTGGACGAATGGATGGGCAATCTGAAAGTGATCATCCAAGCCTACCTGAAGAAGAACAATCTGCCGGAACGACCCTTGGAGGAGTTGCGGCTGGAAGAAGATTGAGTTGTGAAGTTCATTAGGGTAGCGTAGCCAAACTGAACGCAACTGTGGGCCACTATCATTAAGGAGCTACTGTCAGTTGACTCAAGAGGAGTCATCGAACTTTGATAACTGCTTCTGCTGAAATCCAAGACCCCTCGCCTTCGCAATCCCCCCTGGGCAAACTGAAGCGCGTACTCTCGCTATGGGACTTGGTCCTATTCGGCTTGGCTTTCGTGGGACCGACTGCCCCTTACTCGATGTTTGGCATCGCCACGGTCAAGTCGCAGGGCCACCTCCCTCTCGTCTACCTGATTGCCATGGTAGGAATGAGCCTCACAGCACTTAGCTACGGCCGAATGGCCACGGCCTATCCCGAGGCCGGTTCCACTTACGCTTACACCTCCAAAGCCCTGCATCCCAACCTAGGCTACTTTGCCGGGTGGGGGATGATACTGGACTATATCCTGGTTCCCTTGCTCAGTGTCATCTTCGTCGGATTAGCTGCCAACAAGCTGGTTCCGCAAATCCCCTATGTGGTCTGGGCGATTCTAACGGCCGGAGGGATCACCCTGATCAATCTACGCGGGATCAAGGTCACCGCCAAAGTGAACACGGTGCTGAACGCGATCATGATAGGATCATTGGTCTGGTTTGTACTGGTCGCCATCCGGGCCTTGCTGCATGGAGTGGGTGAAGGATCTCTGTTCTCAACTAAACCCTTTTACAACCCTGAAAATTTTTCCTTTGGCGCCATCATGAGTGCTACTTCCGTAGCGGCCCTCTCCTTCCTGGGCTTTGATGGGATTTCCACCTTATCTGAGGATGCGAAGGATCCGGAACGCGATATCTGGCGCGCTACTCTCCTGGTGTGTCTTCTGGCTGGAACCTTGTTTATTATTCAAAGCTACCTGGGACAGATGGTATGGCCAGATTTTCGAAGGTTCAATCCTGTAGAAACGGCTTTTATGGACGTGGGCAACTTGATTGGCGGCGAGGGTTTGCTTTACTGCATTTCCTTTGTTCTGTTGGTCGGAGGTCTGGCCAGTGCCGTTACAGGGCAGGCCAGCGCCTCGCGATTACTTTTAGGCATGGGCCGCGACCGCTTGCTACCCTACCGGATCTTTGGCTACATTCACCCTAGACTGGGGACGCCTGTGTATAGCGTTCTGTTGATGGGTGGAGTTCACTTGCTGGGCGCATTGTTACTGAAGTACACTGAGGCTGCAGAATTGGTGAACTTTGGGGCCCTTCTCGGCTTCATGTGTGTCAATCTTTCGGTAGCTCGCCATTTCCACCTTCGCCAAAGACGCCTGCACAACGGCGGCCTGGCATTTAACTTACTCCTTCCCTTACTTGGTTTCCTTGTCTGCTTTTACATCTGGCTAAACCTCTCACAGTTTTCCATGAAATTGGGTATCGCTTGGATGGGCTTGGGCTTTCTCTACCTCCTTTTCCTTACACGTGGATTCAGCAGGAAGCTGGCGGACTTGAAACTATAAGAATTGAATCGGTAGGAAGCCCCGTCTTGTGATAAAAAGGATTTCAACCCAAGCCCGCGGCGTGAGCGTTATCGGATGAGATCAGGTCATCAGGGAGGAACCCTGTGAAAGAACACTGGATTAGCGGCAAATGGTGTCGAGTAGGAAGGGAGTCGATTCCTGTCATCAATCCTGCAACCGAAAGAACCATCGATAACGTCGCGCGTGGGAGTGCCGAAGAAGTCGATTTGGCTGTCCAGTCCGCAAGAAATGCCTTCAAGAAGTGGCAATGGATACCCGGAGTCGAAAAAGCGGCCATGCTTCACACAGTTGCTCGCAATCTCCGAGACCGAAAGAAGGAGTTGGCCACGTTGATGACTCTGGAAGGGGGCAAGCCCTTTTGCGAAAATCGGGATGAAGTGGACTGGACTGCTGCCTGTTTTGATTATTATGCCGAAATCGGCCGCCACTCGCGGGGCACCTCTATCCCACCAGTCTTCCCGCACCAGGTGAATTTCACTATTAAGGAACCCTACGGGGTCGTTGCCGCCATTGTTCCCTGGAACTATCCGCTCTTGCTCTTGTCCTGGAAAGTTGCTCCGGCCCTGGCGGCCGGGAATACGGTCATCGTGAAACCCAGCGAAGAGACACCTTTGGCAGCACTAGAACTGGCAGAGGTCTTCGCTGAACTCCCCGAAGGAGCGGTTAACATAGTGACGGGGTTCGGAGAGGAGGCCGGCGAAGCCCTGGTGCGACATCCCGGCACAGACCTTGTGGCCTTCACGGGATCAGTGGAAACGGGTAAGCAGGTCGGACAGATCTGTGCGGCTCAAGTTAAGAAGGCACATCTGGAACTCGGCGGCAATGACCCCTTCATTGTCTGCAGCGATGCTGATCTGGAAATTGCCAGCCGTGCCGCCTGTTGGGCTGCTTTCTTGAATGCCGGGCAAGTCTGCACGGGTGCCAAGCGTTTCTATGTGTTTGAAGATATCGCGGAGGAGTTTACTAACCGTGTCGTTGAATTCACCCGCTCCCTTAATCTCGGCAACGGCTTGGAACCAGACACAGACATCGGGCCTCTCATTAATCTAAGGCAACTCGACCACGTTCATGAGCGCGTTCAGCAGGCAGTAGTACAGGGGGCCCGGGTTCTCTGTGGCGGCCGCCGGCCGCCGAAGTTTTCAAAGGGGTACTTTTATGAACCTACAGTCATGGTTGATGTGAAGCAGCAAATGCCGTTGGTGCGTACGGAGACATTTGGACCCATTCTACCGATTATGGTTGTCAGAAACATCGACGAAGCCATTGAACAGGCCAATGACAGTACCTACGGGTTAGGCGCCAGTATCTACACCAATAATATGGAGTGGGCCTTAAAAGCGATGGAGCGGATTACGGCCGGCACTTTCTGGATCAATGATCCATTGACGGACAATGAGGCTGGACCCTTTGGCGGGATGCGTCAGACCGGCCACTCCAGGGAGCTTGGAGAAGAGGGCCTGGACGAGTTTCGGGAAACTAAGCATGTTCATCTGGATTACAAACAAGAAATCAAACCTTACTGGTACCCTTATTCAAAGTACAACAAGCTCAGTTCTGAATAACACTAAGTCAGGGGAATAAGAATAAATGAGGCGCAGGATGTACCTGTTCTGGTGTGCTGGAAGGGGCATGAGAGGCTTTTATGAAAACCTACCAGAACTTCATCAACAACCAATGGTGCAAGGCTTCTGAAACGCGAGAAATCATCAATCCTGCGACGGGGGAAGTCCTGGCGCAGGTACCCGAAAGCAACTCGAATGAGGTAGAGAATGCTATAACCGCAGCCCGCCAGGCTTTTGACACCGGCCCGTGGCGCCAAAGGACTGCCCAGCAGCGGGGGCGCATCCTTTTCGCAATGGCGGAACTGGTTCGCCAGCACGCCGGTCGACTGGCAGAGTTGGAGACACTCAATTGCGGTAAACCCATCGTCGAAAGTGAATTTGACATGGCCGATACAGCCACTTGCCTGGAGTACTATGGCGGCCTGGCCACCAAGATCCACGGGGAAACCTTGCCGGTTCCAGACAACGCCTTGAACTTCACTTTGAAAGAACCGGTGGGGGTGGCAGCACTGATCGTGCCCTGGAATTACCCGCTCATGCTAGCGATCTGGAAATTGGGCCCGGCATTGGCCGCAGGATGTACCGTTGTGATTAAGCCTGCGGAGCAGACGCCGCTGACTGTCCTGGAGTTTGCCAGGTTGGTAAGCCAGAGCATCCCTGAGTTGCCGCCCGGAGTGGTGAATGTCGTAACCGGTGACGGACTCACAGCGGGCCACGCCTTGGTGCAATCTATGCAGGTGGACAAGGTTTCATTCACAGGGAGTACGGAGACCGGTCGAGAAATCCTGCGTGGCGTAGCTAGTTCAAATTTAAAGAAGGTTTCGCTAGAACTGGGCGGGAAGTCGCCCAACATTTTTTTTGCGGATGCCGACCTGGAAGCCGCAACCGACGGAGCGCTATTCGGCATCTTCATCAACCAGGGGGAAGTGTGCTCTGCCGGCTCGCGTGTGCTAATCCAGAAAGACATCTATAAGCAATTTGTTGAAGTTCTCAAGGCAAAGGCCAGGCGCATCAGACTGGGCAATCCGCTCGAGCGCGACACCAAGATGGGACCGCTGGTCAGCCAGGAGCACCTGGAAAAAGTGGAACACTACATTGAGCTAGGCCGCCAAGAGGCGAGGCTGTTGTGGGGGGGAGGCCGTCCTTCCGAGCCGCACTTGAGGAAGGGTTACTATGTCGAGCCCACGCTGTTTGAGACAGACAATACGACCCGAATAGCGCGGGAAGAGATTTTCGGGCCGATTGTCGCATGCATTTCTTTCCAGGACGAAGCCGATGCGCTGAGGATCGCCAATGACACTCCCTATGGCCTGGCAGCCGCGGTCTGGTCCCGAGACATCTACAGGTGCCTGCGCGTGGTCAAACAACTGCGGGCCGGAATCGTGTGGGTCAACACCATGCAACCCTGCTATGTGGAGTCTCCTTGGGGCGGCTACAAGCAAAGCGGGCATGGAAGGGAGTTGAGTTCACATGGTGTGGAAGAGTTTTTGGAGACAAAGCAGGTACACATTAATCTTAGTGAGACTCCCATTGGATGGTATTAATACAATGCGCTTAATGCGCCGGATTAACCATGAACTCTGACTCCAGAAACTCCGTTTCCACGATAGTCTTGAACACCTCTATCCCCGGACCCAAGAGCCAGGCATTATTCACTCGTCGACAGGCAGCTGTGCCCCAGGGATCATTCCATGTCTCCCCGGTCTTCATTCAATCGGCCAGCGGGGCCGCGGTGACCGACGTTGACGGCAACGTTCTTCTGGATTTTACCGGTGGCCTGGGGACGCTCGCTGTCGGGCATGCAAACTCGAAAGTTGTAGAAGCCGTCATGGCCCAGGCGGAGAAATATTTACATGCCTGCTTTCACATTGCCATGTACGAACCCTACGTGGAGCTGGCGGAAAGACTGAATGCCTTGACCCCGGGGGACTTTCCCAAGAAGACACTGCTGGCCAACAGTGGGGCCGAAGCGATCGAGAATGCAGTCAAGATCGCCCGTTATTATACGAAACGCCCCGGTGTCGTGTGCTTTGAGCACGCCTTCTCCGGACGCACCTTGCTGGCAATGAGTCTGACCAGCAAGGTAATGCCGTACAAGTTTGGTTTCGGACCTATGGCCCCGGAAGTGCACCGCATGCCTTATCCTTATTTCTATCGGAACCCGTTCACTGACGAGAAAGCCTTCATCGACAATGCCATCGATACGATGCGGGAGTTCTTCCAAACTCACGTTGATCCGAGAGAGGTTGCTTGTGTAGTGATCGAACTGGTGCTGGGAGAAGGAGGATTTGTCGTTGCACCACCCAGATATGTGAGAGCTCTTGCCGAATTCTGCAAGGAGCAGGGAATCCTCCTGGTGGTGGATGAAATCCAGACCGGTTTTGGCCGAACCGGACGGCTATTTGCCAGCGAGGTATACTTGATCGAGCCTGACCTGATAACAACTGCAAAGTCTCTGGCCGGGGGAATGCCGCTATCGGCAGTGACGGGTCGTGCCGAGATTATGGATAGTGTGCATGTTGGCGGACTAGGTGGAACTTACGGAGGCAATCCTCTGTCCTGTGTCGCAGCTTTGGCTACCCTGGACGAAATCGAGAAGCTGAACCTGCCGGCAAGGGCAAGGGAAATCGGTCAGAAGCTGCAGTTGCGTCTGATAGATTGGCAGAATCGCCACCCTCCGGTAGGGGATGTCCGAGGTCTGGGCGCCATGATGGCGGTGGAATTTGTGAAAGACCGGGGATCCAAAGAGCCCGCTAAGGAATACACCTTGGACCTGGTTCGACGCTGCGGAGAACGTGGTGTCATCCTCATCTATGCCGGCACCCACAGTAATGTCCTAAGGTTCCTGGTTCCCCTGGTTATCCTAGAGGACCAACTGGACGAAGGTCTCAATGTGATCGAAGAAGTCATGTTTTCATGAATATTCATGATACCTGGGGACGACAACCTAATGTGGACGGGGCGCGCGGTTTTGTCGTGTTGGGCGGAGCGGGAGCGATCGGGCGGGTGGTGGTAAGAGACCTGTTTGAATCTCATCGGCAGAACCGGATTCTGGTCGCAGATTCCAATCAATCGGATGCAATGGCTTATGCCCGTAAATTCCAAAGCCGGCGAGTGCGCGGGCAATTTGTCGATTGCAGCCAGGTCGCGGAATTGTCCGAAGTCCTGAAGGGGTATTCGGTGGTGATCAACTGCACCCACCACCGCTTAAACCTCGGGGTTATGAACGCTGCACTCCGGGCCGGCACTCACTACTTGGATTTAGGCGGCTTGTTCTATTGGACGCGCCGCCAACTGAAGCTGGACACGGAGTTTGAGAAGGCCGGCTTAATAGCGATTTTGGGAATGGGATGTGCCCCGGGAATCAGCAACTTGATGGCCCGCCAAGCCGTCGACTTGATGGACCGGGTGGACTCAGTAAAGATCCGCGTCGGCAGTCGGGATTTTGCCCCGCAGCCTGCCAGCTTCTGCTTCCCATATTCAGCCCGGACCATTATTGAAGAATTGACGATGGCGCCATGGGCTTGGGTTGGAGGCAAGTTCCGACAAACGCAACCGCGCACTTCCTGGGAATATGTCAATTTTGGGAGTCCTTTGGGTAGTCTGTGGACGGTCAGGACCCGGCACAGCGAGGTGGCGACCCTTCCGTTAACCTTTGGCAAGAAGGGCTTAAGGTTTTGTGACTTCAAGGTGAGTTTTGACCGAGACTTTGTCCGCGAACTCGTTAAGCGGAGGCAGGCCGGATGGACCGTTCGACAATTCTCTAAGTTGCCAGCCTCTCGAGAGCATGCTCATGATTATGAGATTGTGCGGGTTGTAGCTGCCGGTTGGGAGCAAGGGACAAAGGCTCCGATTGAAGCCACAGTGGAGTGCCACTCCGAAGCCAAACCCGAGTGGACAGCCAGCGCGGGGGACATCGACACTGCTTGCCCAGCTTCCATTGCGGCCCAGATGGTGGCCGCTGGGTTAATTGAAACTTGCGGAGTGTTTCCTCCCGAAAACATCTTGCCTCTCAAACTTTTCGCCCGCGAATTGAGACAACGCGGAATTAGGTGGGTGCTTAAGGTGCGTCGTCCGAATCCGGCGTAAGGCAAATCGGAGGGGAGGGGGAAAACAGGTAAATGAGCTCACGCACGAGGATGTCTATTTCAGCTCGTATTTTTTCACGAAGTACCTGAAGGAACGAAATGACATCTTGAGCAAATCGGCGGCACGGGTTTGGATGCCGTTCGCCTTTTGAAGAGCCTCTAGGATGTAAGCCTTTTCGATTTCGGCCAGGTGCCTCTCCAAATCGAGGCCGTTTTCCGGGATTCGGTCCGTACCGGAGAACTCATTGGAGTTCAAGCGGCTGATCTTGGCTGGCAGCCGGTCTCGTTTGATCTCTTCCGAGGTTTCAAAGGCCACGGCACACTCAACGGTGTTTTCGAGTTCCCTGACATTGCCGGGCCAATCATATTGTTGCAGGCACTCCATGGCTTCAGGGCTGATTCGGAGAATCGAGCGCTGCATCTGTAAGTTGAATTTCCGAAGGAAATGCTCGGCCAGTGCCGGGATATCTTCTGCTCTTTCCCTCAATGCAGGTAGCTCCATGGGGATCACGCTGATTCGGTAATAGAGATCCTCTCGAAACTTGCCTTCACCAATCAGCTTCTGGAGGTCTTTGTTGGTCGCTGCAATCACCCGCACATCGAGCGAAATTTCTTCGGTCCCTCCCACTCTCCGAATGTTCTTCTCCTGCAAAACCCGCAGGAGCTTGACCTGCATGGAGAGGCTCATCTCGCCGATTTCATCAAGGAACACCGTGCCTTTGTCGGCAACTTCGAATAGCCCTTTTTTGTTCGCCGCGGCGCCGGTGAAGGCCCCCTTCATGTAGCCGAACAGCTCACTCTCCAGCAGGGTCTCTGGAAACGCTCCACAATTGATCGATACGAACGACTGATCGCAACGAACACTGTTGAGATGAATGGCTTTGGCCACCAGTTCTTTACCCGTTCCGCTTTCGCCCATAATCAGAACCGTGCTATGGGTTGCACCGACAGTCTTGATAGTTTGGAAGAGTTCTTTCATCTGGGGACTGGAACCTACAATGTTATGCAAGGCGTTATGCTGGCTGAAGTGAAGTTTCAGCACTTGGTTCTCTTGCCGCAGCCTTGCGACTTCCAGCGACTTTCCAACGGTGAACTTGAGTTCTTCCACAAAGTTCTCATTGTCCTTGAGAATGTAATCGACAGCCCCCATCTTCAGGGCCTGAATGGCGGTTTCGGTAGTGGCAAAGGCGGTAATCAAGATGACCGGAGTTTCCGGACTCAAATTCCTGGTGTCCCGCAGCAAATCAATCCCACTTCCGTCGTTCATCTTGATATCCGTGATCACCAGGTCAAAAACGCCGGATTTGAGTTGCTGTATCCCGTCCCGGTAGCCGCCGACTGCGGCGACCTCGTAGCCTTCCTTCTTCAGGGCCATTTGCAGGACGTCTCTCAATGAACGCTCATCATCAACAATCAGCAGCTTAGACATCTCTCAGCCTCTTTGCGAACTGCCGGTTTCGACATGTTGGGGAATTTCAGCTCCTGCCGCGGCTGGGAGTTCAATTCGGAAGCAGGTGCCTGTCCCCTTGGTAGAATTCACGGAAATGGTGCCGGCGTGCGCCTCAATGATCTGGGCCACAATAGAGAGACCTATGCCGGTTCCGGTGCTGAACCTGGATTGGAAAGGTTCAAAGATTTTCTCCTGTTCCTCCGGGCTCAGGCCGACTCCCGTATCCCGAAAAGAGATCTGGACTCGGTCTTGAGAAGCCCTCTCCAGACGGATCGACAAGGTCCCGGTGCCAGGCATGGCCTTCAGCGCATTTCCGCAGAGATTCCAGAACACCTGTTTGACTAGATCTGGATCGGCCAGGCAGTGTAGAGGACCGTGACTCTCACATACATATTCAATTCGATGCTTCGCGGAAACCTCGGGACTGTTCTTGAGCAGGTCTACGCTGTCTTCCGCAACCTTCCGGAGATCCACCGTGCGCAGCCTGCATTGGAGCGGTTTAGCATAGGTCAGGAATTCAGTAATGATCTTGTAGAGGCGCTTTGTTTCCGTGGAGATGTTTTCTGACAATTTCCGTTGGTCCTCATTCAGGACCAATTCGGAATTCAGGACTTGAAAAGAGCCGGAAATGGCTGTGAGTGGATTTCGAATCTCATGGGCAATGGCCGCGGCCATCCTTCCCACAGCTGCCATGCGGTCCCGCTGCAACACCTGACGTTCCAACTTCTTGATCTCCGTCAAGTCCTGGAATGTGTAAACATACCCGACGTGCCGACCCCCTTCAACCAGAAGGGGTGAAGCGGTGAAGCCCAAATAGATCTCTTCTCCTGAAGCGTGCTTCAGGCTTTTTTCAAACCGGAGCAGTTTTCGGTCGAAAGGCGGCGGCGGGACTTCTCCCTTTCCGAACCCGAAGACATCGTAGACGTGGGAACCGATTACCTGTTCAGCCTTGAGGCCGGTGATGTCGCTGGCTGACCGATTGAACAATGTGAGGAAACCCTCCAGATTGGTCGTGAATAACCCGCCCCGCATGCTGTTAATGATGTTTTCATTGAAGGCCTGGAGGCTCGCCAGCATTCCCCGTTTGTCCTCCAGTTCGGAGCCGGTCCTTTTGAGACTTTCCGAGAGGTGGCTACTGAGGAAGGCGACCGCGAAGAATGCAAACCCATTGCTGCTGAGCACATATTTGACGGTCCGTGGGTCCAGAGGATAGAAGGTGGTGGGAGGCAAGATACCCCAGCGAATCACGAGATACTGGCCCAACATGAGAACTGAACTGGCCATGGCTGTCAAATAGGAGCCCCGTCGGTACAGGAGGATGCTGGACATGATGATGGACAGAAGATAAAAAAAGGGAAAGTAACTGTCGAGCCCTCCAGTCACGTAGATAATTGCGGAGGTCATGAGCAGGTCGCAGGCGATTTGAAAATAGGCCTGGACAACGTATGTGGCGGACCAACGGAGCCAGCAGTATTGGAGGACCGTAGAGAAATACGTGACCCCAATAATCCAGAAGAGTGCTGTGAGCGTCTCACTTCGAGGGACTGCCGATTCGATTCCCAATGATACTCCGAGAAGCGTGGTCACTACCACGATCCTGAGCTTAATCAACCAGGACAGCCATTCTTGGAGGTTCTTGGGCATAGGCCGCAATGAAAAGAGGCGAAAGGCACCAAGCTGATGGAATATGAATTCGAAGATCGAGAATAGAGGATCGCTGACGGCGCCTTGCAAAGCTCACGATCCTCGATCTTCTATCTTCGGTTCTCTTCCTGTCGCCTTGGATCTTTCGCCCCGAACAAGACCCGTCTGTACCGTTTTCTGTCCGCCCCACTACCCCGACAGCTTGGAGATCAGTGAGAACAAGGGCAGGTACATGGAAACCACGATCCCACCGACTATCACCCCGAGGATCAAGATCATCAGCGGCTCGATGGCGGTCAACAGGTCGGCCACAGCCGCATCCACCTCGTCCTCGAAGAACTCCGCGATCTTGGTCAACATGGCGTCAAGGGCTCCGGTTTGTTCGCCGACCCCCACCATCTGCGTCACCATTGTGGGAAAAATCCCGGTCTCCCGCAGCGGCTCCACGATGGTTTTCCCCCCCTCTATTGACGTGCGGGTCTTCATAATGGCCTCTTCGACAATGGCATTTCCCGAGGTCTTAGCCGTGATCTCCAGCCCATCGAGGATCGGGACACCGCTGGAGATCAGCGTGGAGAGAGTCCGGGAAAACCGCGCCACCGCAATCTTTTTCAGAACGTTTCCCATGACAGGAATCTTGAGCATGAGAAGATCGACCACGTGGCGGCCATCTTGGGTGGCGTAATACTTTTTGAACGCATACCACGCTGCGATCACAATTGGGATAAAGAAGATGATGTACCGGCCGACAAAATTGCTGAACCCGATCACGATACGGGTGGGCAGGGGCAAGCTGACATCCATGCTGGCAAACAACTGGGAGAAGATGGGAACCACTTTCCACAAGATGAGGATGATGACCCCGACCGCGATGGTCAAGACGACGATGGGATAGACCATGGCCGACTTGACGGCTCGCTTCAGTTTTACGTTCTTCTCGATGTACTGGGAAAGGCGCTGCAGAATGGTGTCGAGGATCCCTCCTGCTTCTCCGGCGGCAATCATATTGCTGTACAGTTCATCAAAGACTTTAGGATGCTGGCGCATGGCAAACGCCAGGGTCGACCCTCCCTCGACTTCAGTCCGCACGGACTGCAACACGTCCTGAAATACCTTGTTCTCTTGCTGGGAGGACAGCACTTCCAGACATTGAACCAGGGGGAGCCCGGCATCAATCATGACCGAAAACTGGCGAGTAAAGATGGCTAATTCCTTGGTCTTGACTCTTCCGCCCAGTTTCGGCAGCGTGAATTCCTTCCCTTTCTCTTTGACGACCAGCGGATTAATTTGCTCTCGCCGAAGCGTTGCTACCAAAGCCTGTTTGGTATCGGCCTCGCGCTCGCCTCGCACTTCCGAGCCTGTTCGGCTCCTCCCTCGATAAGCATAGACCGGCATGGATCACCCCCTATAAACCATAAGGAACCAGGCGAAAGCCGAGGACTCCGGTTCTGGCCGTTTCCTGGCACTCACCTGTTCCAAGACATAAACAGAATTGTCCTTCCCTCAACGGTGACTCCGCCCGCTAATCGGAGTTACGGGCCGCTGTATTGTGACAACCCCACGATTGATCATTTCCTGCAGCTCTTCCGGGTTGCTGGAGCGCTGCAATGCCGACTGCAGTGTGATCTGTTTGCTGAGGTAAAGCATCGCCAGCGACTGATTGAAGGTCTGCATCCCAAACTTGTCCTGCCCAGTTTGCATGGCCGAGTAAATTTGATGGATCTTGTCTTCCCGAATCAGGTTACGGACCGCTGCATTGGGGATCACGATTTCCATGGCCATGACTCTTCCGGTCCCCGAGGCCTTAGTCAATAGGGCCTGGCAAAGGATCCCCTCCAGCACCAGCGACAGCTGAGCCCGGATTTGCGGCTGTTGGTACGACGGAAACACATCGATGATGCGGTTGATGGTGGAAGACGCAGAATTCGTGTGCAGGGTCCCAAAAGTCAAATGGCCGGTTTCGGCGATCCGCAGCGCTGCTTCAATGGTCTCCAGATCTCGCATTTCGCCGATCAACACCACGTCCGGGTCCTGCCGCAGGGCAGCCCGCAAAGCATTGGCGAAACTGAGGGTATCGGAATGGACCTCCCGCTGGTTGACCAGGCAATTCTTGTGGGCGTGTAGGAATTCAATCGGATCTTCAATGGTCACAATATGATCGTGACGATCCTCATTGATCTTGTCAATCATGGCTGCCAGGGTCGTGGATTTCCCGCTCCCGGTGGGTCCCGTGACTAAGATCAGCCCGCGTGGTTTGTCGCAAAGACCCTTTACGACGGTGGGCAGGCCAAGAGCTTCAAAGGATTTCACCTCGTAAGGGATTGCACGAAAGGCTGCCCCGACCGCCCCGCGCTGGTTGAAGATGTTGGCCCGAAACCGGGCGAGTCCTTTGATTCCGAATGAGAAGTCGATTTCCAGGTTTTCTTCGAAACGGTGCTTCTGGGAATCGGTCAGCACACTGTAAGCCAGTTGCTTGGTCTCGGCAGCCGTGAGGACGGGGTATTCCGTCAGAGGACGTAGATGCCCATCCAGGCGAATCTGAGGATTTGTGTTGGTGGTAATATGGAGGTCCGATCCCCCCATTTCCGTCATTCGTTTCAGCAGCTCACTTAATCCAAGCGTCGTCATGAAAACCCAAGTCCCTTTCTGTCATTTGACCGTTTCTCTCACCACTTCCTCCAGCGTGGTGATGCCTTCTCTCAGCTTCTGCAGGCCGCTCCCACGCAAAGTAATCATGCCGTGTTCGATAGCTTTTTTCCTGAGTTCCAATGAGGAGGCACCGATCAGGACCAATTCCCGCAAGTCATCGTCAATCTCCATCACTTCATAAAGTCCTACCCGCCCCTTAAAGCCCGTTGCATTGCAAGTTGTGCATCCCTTCCCCCGATATGTCGGAAGCTTCTTGGCTTCTGTGGGGGAAAATCCCGCATCAATCAGCGCTTGGACGGGAGTGGGAGCTTCTTCTTTGCAGTCTTTGCAGACTCGACGAATCAATCGTTGTGCGCAGATCAAGTGGACCGAGGTAGCGACCAGAAAGGGTTCAATTCCCATGTTCATCAACCGGCTAATGGTTGAGGGAGCATCGTTGGTGTGGAGTGTGCTCAAAACCAGGTGCCCGGTCAAGGCAGCCTTGATGGCGATCT
Organism: Terriglobia bacterium; assembly: GCA_041476565.1. Classification (GTDB taxonomy): domain Bacteria; phylum Acidobacteriota; class Terriglobia; order Versatilivoradales; family Versatilivoraceae; genus DATKMG01. The sequence goes on from JBGOTQ010000114.1 coordinate 13,829, forward strand.
CCGCTGTTTCAAAATCGCGGATTTCCCCCACCAGAATAATATTGGGATCCTGACGCAAGAAAGAGCGCAAAGCGGCGGCAAAGTTCAGTCCAATCTGTTCCTTCATCTGAACCTGGTTGATCCCGGGGATGTTGAATTCGACCGGATCTTCTGCCGTCAGGATATTTGTATCGATTTTATTAAGCTGAGCAATGGAGGAATAAAGTGTATTGGTCTTTCCGCTCCCAGTCGGCCCTGTCACTAGAACCATCCCGTAAGGCTTGGTAATAGCGTACTGGAACTTCTTTAACGATTCGGGCTCAAACCCCAATCTGGTCATATCCAACATCAGGTTGTCTTTGTCAAGGAGGCGCATGACCACCTTTTCTCCGTAGAGTGTCGGGAGGACAGAAACCCGGAAATCCAAATCCTTGATTCGGCCTTCGTTTTTCATCTTGACCTTGATCCTGCCGTCCTGGGGAAGCCGTTTCTCGGAGATGTCGAGTTTGGACATAATCTTAACTCGAGAGGTGATGGCGTCCTTGAGCTTCAAGGGAGGGTTCATGACGTTGTAGAGGACTCCATCGATTCGGAAACGGACACGAAACTCCTTTTCGTAAGGCTCAATGTGAATGTCACTGGCCCCTCGTTTCAGGGAGTTGGACAGAACCAGGTTGACCAGCTTAATAATGGGAGCTTCTTCGGCCGCCTGTTCCAGGCCCTCCAGATCGATGGCCTCCTCTTCCTCGGGAGTCACTTCTAAAGAGGTGTCTTCGCCACCATCGAGCTTCTGGTCCACAATGGCAATGTCTTCCATTACCCTCTTCAACTCGATCGAATGGGTAGAACCGTAGTACTTGTCGATCGCATCGCGAATCGCCGTTTCGGAGGCAACCACCGGCTCGATATTGAAGCCGGTCATGAACTTGATATCGTCCATGGCGAAGACGTTGGTGGGATCGATCATGGCGATCGTCAAAGTAGAACCCACACGGCTCAATGGCAAAATCTGGTACTTTTGGGCAGTCTCCACCGGGATCAACTTCACGACATAAGGATCCACATCAAAGAATGAAAGATTGATAGATGGGACTCCGTATTGCCTAGAAAGGATCGCCGTGATTTCGTCGTCTGTCACAAAACCCAGTTTTATCAGACAGTTACCCAGCCGGCCACCGTTTACGCGCTGAAATTCCAACGCCTCCTTTAGCTGTTGCGACGTAATTAGATTCTCTTTAACGAGAAGATCCCCTAGTTTTGAAGACATTAGTCCATTCTCCCAAAGAGGTTCTCGGCAAAAGGTGCTTTTGACATTATGTTAAACTGCAAAAAGTGACAAAAATTGTAAGGTGCCATCCTATTCACTGGTCAACCTATTGTCAATGGCGTTGATTTTTTTCACCTCATGCAGATAGTATCTTGTAGTGAATAGTTAAATAGCGCAGCAGTCTGTTGGAATCAGAGCTTCTTTGAATCGCCAATGAACCCACCTAGGAACCGAAAGACCGCTATTATTGTCCTTTCGGTAATTGTTGTCGTCCTCTTTGCTTTTTCTGTTATCCAACAGGCCTTTAATCTCACGCCTTACCTAGGCGCCCCCGAACGACAAATTACCCTACTGCTCTGGGCCTTGACGTCACTGAATGTGATTCTGTTGACCATTTTCAGCCTGATTCTGATGCGCAATCTACTGAAGCTTTACTTTGAACGCCGGAGTCAGCAGCTAGGGTCAAGATTTCGGACAAAACTGGTTTTTTCCTTCTTGGGTCTTTCCCTGATTCCCGTTATATTCATGTCCTTCTTTGCCTATTTCCTGCTCCATCGAAATCTGGATAAGTGGTTTAGCTTCCCCATTGACCATCTCCTTGACAGTGTCAATCAAGTCGCAGAAAAAGTTCAACCTGATTCAGTAATGGATGCCTACCAGGCAGCCAAGTTCCTGGCTAACCATCCAGCTCTGAAGGATGTCTTGATTACTCGTTCCAGAAAGGGATTCCATGATCTCCAGGAGTTCATCAAAGAGTTCGATATCTCTTTGGCCCTGGTCCTTGAGGATTCAGAAAAGCCGCTGTTCTTATTGACGGCTGATGGGGTCTATTTCCCGCAGGAGGCGGAGTTCAGAAAAATCACCGAAGATTATGGACTTGTAGACTGGAAAAGTGGAGAGCCTCGCCTCCTGGATGCTGATCTTCAGAAATTGCTTAGAACCTATTCTTCAGGGCCTTCCGGCGTGATTCGAAGCGATCGGACTGGGGGTGAAATTATCTTTGCTGCGGGGCGGACTCGCCCGGAGACTCTCGAGCCTCAGGCAATCGTTATCGTTGGCCACCGGCCACCCATCGAAATCGTCAAGCTGGTGGACCAGATATCCAAGTCCAGGCAGTACTATAGCAGTTGGTCCACCGAAAGGAAGGTCATTCGTTATAACTATTTGCTTTGGCTGGCCCTGATAACCCTGTTGATCTTGTTTGCGGCCGTGTGGATTGGCCTTCATATGTCTCGCCGGATTACGATCCCCATTCAGGCTCTTGCTGAGGCAGCTAACGAAGTCTCTCGAGGAAACTTGATGATGCAGGTCAACTGCCCAGCCGATGACGAGTTGGGAATCCTGATCTCGTCTTTCAATCGAATGACTTCACAGCTCTATGAAAGTTCCCGCCGCCTGGAACAAACAAACCGAGACCTTCAAGACTCCAACCTGGCCCTTGAAGAGCGAAGACGCTACATGGAAGCGGTCCTCGAAAATATCCCAACAGGGGTGATTTCCATAAGTTCAGACCTCTCCGTCAGCACCATGAACAAGGCAGCCCAAGAAATGCTGGGCTTGAACCAAGCCACCTCCCCACAGAAAATCGATGAGATTCTAGGCCCGGCTATTGCCTGGGAAATCCGAGGGTTAATCGCCAAAGCCGGGCGGGTAGGAATCGCGGGAAAGGGCATGCCGTTACGGGCCCAAGGTCGCAAATTCTATGTAGCAGTGACCATCAGTTCCCTGGCCGTAAATCACTCCCAGTCCCCCGGATTTGTCATGGTCCTGGAAGACCTGACTGAAGTCCTCAAATCCCAAAAGGCGAACGCCTGGCGAGAAGTGGCCCGACGGATGGCTCATGAGATTAAGAACCCCTTGACACCTATCCAGCTTTCTGCGGAACGGCTCCTCAAGAATTACACGCGGGTTCATCAGTCCGACCCCTTTTTGGCAGAACAGGAAAGAAAAAACTTCGAGCGAGTGCTTCAAGAGTGCGTCCAGACGATCATCATGGAAGTAGCGACCTTGAAGAGCATGGTGGACGAATTCTCTCGCTTTGCGCGAATGCCCTCGGCCACCTTTGTTTCCTGTAATCTCAACGCGATCATAGAGAATACCCTCGCCTCGTACAATGGGCGGTTTCAGGACGTCAATGTGGTCAAGAGCCTGGCCCCGGACGTTCCGGAAATCAAGTTGGATCCGGAGCAATTCAAACGCGTTTTTGTCAATCTCTTTGACAACGCTTTAGAGGCCATGGAGCAAAGTACACAAAAAGAACTGACGATCAGCAGTTGCTTTTATCCTCAGCGGGAAACTGTAAAAGTGGTCGTTATGGACACTGGCCAGGGGATTTCCTCGGCCGACAAAGACAAACTGTTCCTCCCCTACTTTTCAACCCGCAAGCGGGGAACGGGGCTGGGATTGGCCATTGTCAATCGAATCATCGCAGATCACAAGGGCTACATCCATGTTGAAGACAACCAACCCTGCGGAAGCCGATTTGTAATCGAGATCCCTACGGGATAAATGGGATTATAGATTTTAAGCGGATTTTGGATTATGGCATCGCAAGGGAGCACGGACCAAGTGCTGAAAAAGGTGATACAAGTAAGGAACAAGAGACTAGGGGTCACAGGCTGGAGTTTGTTGATAGAAGACTTCAATATTTCGTGTAGCCTGGCATCTCATTCTATTCCCTATTCCCTAACACCTGACCCCTGTTTTTGATTCTGGAGCAAATTGACTTTGGCGCGCAATTCAATCCTGGTGGTGGACGACGAGGCCGGCATTCAACGGACTCTATCCGCCGTCCTCAAGGAAGAAGATTACAAAGTGGATACCGCTGGCAGCGGTGAGGAATGTCTGCGTCTTTTAGAGAATAAGGCCTTCGAGCTGATCATGTTGGACATCTGGCTTCCCGGCATGGACGGTTTGCAGGCCCTGGAAGCCATAATGAAAATGAAGACCGGCGCCGCAGTGGTAATGATCTCAGGCCATGGCACCATTGAGACGGCTGTTCGAGCAACTCGTTTGGGGGCCTTTGATTTCATAGAAAAACCACTGTCGATTGAGAAAACGCTTCTGGTCATCAAGAATGCCCTCGAGAACAAACACCTCCAGGAAGAAAACCTCATCCTGAAATCGGAACTGGGAGCCCGATACACCATCATTGGTAATAGTATCTCGATGAAGGCCCTTCGGCATCAACTGGGCATAGCGGCTCCCACTAACGGGCGAGTCTTGATTTATGGAGAAAGCGGGACGGGCAAGGAATTGGTGGCCCACGCACTCCATTACCAGAGCCTGAGAAGCGTAGCCCCCTTCGTAGAGGTCAATTGTGCCGCGATCCCTGACGAACTCATTGAGAGCGAATTATTCGGGCATGTCAAAGGTTCCTTCACGGGGGCCACCAGCAACAAGATGGGCAAGTTCGACAAAGCTGATGGCGGAACCTTGTTTCTCGATGAGGTTGGAGACATGAGCTTGAAGGTTCAGGCCAAAGTACTACGCGCGCTGGAGGAACAACGATTTGAGCCAGTGGGGGCAAATGCTCCGGTTTCTGTAGATGTTCGCGTCATTGCAGCCACTAACAAGAACCTGGATGAAGAGATGGACAAAGGAAATTTCCGACCCGATCTTTTCTACCGGCTCAATGTGATCCCCTTCTATGTTCCCCCATTGCGGGAACGCGTGGAAGACGTTTCCATTCTCGCACACCATTTCATCCAGGAGTTTTCCAGCTTGTATGGGCGCAAGCCCAAAGAAGTTTCTTCTGAAGCCATGGAGATCCTGAACCAATATCCCTGGCCGGGGAACGTAAGGGAACTCAAAAACCTGGTGGAACGGCTGGTCATTATGACGCCTTCCACCCTGATCGAGGCGCGCCACCTGCCCTCCATAGTTCTGCAAAAGGGGACCACCCCTTTTGTTGAAGACCCGTCCGAAGCCAGGAGTCTCTCGGAAGCCAGACTGGCGTTCGATCGCGATTACATTTTGAAAAAGCTGGAAGAAAACAACCGCAACATTTCAAGGACCGCCGAAGCGCTGGGCATCGAAAGAAGTCACCTATACCGCAAAATGAGGTCACTGAAGATCAGCTTCGAAAAGAGTGACAACAGGAAGGAGTAAACTGGAGATTGGTCGTTGCCGACCCAGTCTAGATGGAGTGCCCCGGCAGAACGTGGGACGGCGGTCCCACGCGCGGCGGCGCTTTTCTCGTCGTTCGACGGAATGGGCAGCGACCTGATACTGGTGGAAAACTTCAGGCGAGGGGACTTTCTGCCTTGGAGTCCGAAGGGCTGCTCCGTTCATCCGCGCCTCTTGTAATGGAGGGGCGAGCTCCCGCGAGACCACGTGGGCATTCATCGATTTGGAGTGCGCCGGCAGAGCGTGGGACGGCGGTCCCACGCGGCGACGGCGCTTTTCTCGCCGTTCGACGAAATAGGCAGCGACCTGATACTGGTGGAGAACTTCAGGTGAAGGGGCTTGGCTTGGCACTCCATTCACCGGATAGGTTGCGTTTCTCCTGCTCTATAGAAACTTGCAGAATATAGTGACACCGCCCCCTCACCGCAGTCCCTCTCCCCCCGGCGGGGGAGAGACCTCTGAGGTGATAAGTCAAGTATTATTTGCACAGGAAAATGACAATTTATTCACAAACGGTCTCCGTGGTTGCGGGGGACAACGCCTCTCCCAGGGGAGAGCCACGATGCC
>JBGOTQ010000115.1:0-19746 GCA_041476565.1 Terriglobia bacterium
ACTATCAAGCAAATTGAAATCAGTGTGATCAACCATGCCTTCCGTGAAGGCTGGGTCGAGCCGCTTCCCCCCAAAGTCCGCACCGGAAAGAAGGTGGCCGTCGTCGGGTCTGGGCCGGCTGGCCTGGCCTGTGCTGCCCAGCTCAACCGCGCCGGACACACCGTCACTGTTCTTGAAAGGGCCGATCGCATTGGCGGATTGCTGACTTATGGGATCCCCGATTTTAAGCTTGAGAAGTGGGTTGTCCGCCGGCGCCTGAAGCTATTGGAAGCTGAAGGAGTAATTTTCAAGACCCACGCTCACGTGGGACTCAACGTACGGGTCGACGAACTTCGCACTAATTTTGATGCATTGGTTCTCTGTGGTGGAGCCACCCGTGCTCGCGACCTGCCTGTGCCTGGGCGCGAGTTGCACGGCATTCACTTTGCCATGGACTACCTTCCCCAGCAAAACCGCCGTGTAGCGGGAGAAAATGTCCCTGCGGAGAGTGAGATTACAGCCAAAGGCAAGCGAGTGGTAATCCTAGGGGGTGGCGACACGGGTTCAGATTGTCATGGCACAGCCATTCGCCAGGGAGCAATTTCTGTCCACTCCTTTGAATTGCTTCCCAAGCCACCTGAGGATCGGACGGCGTCCATGCCTTGGCCCTACTGGCCCATGATTCTTAGGACCTCCACTTCCCACGAAGAGGGTGGGTTCCGGGATTGGAGCATCAATACGAAACAATTCTCCGGGAGCGATGGAAAGGTTCAGCAGTTGCACGTTGTGCGTGTGGAAATTGCTCCTCCCGATGCTGCGGGACGCCGCACCATGAACGAAATCCCCGGCAGTGAGTTCGCGATGGATGTCGACCTTGTCCTGCTGGCGTTGGGATTCGTAGGGCCGGAGAAGGAAGGAATGATCGGCCAACTCGAGCTGAAGCTGGACTTGCGCGGAAACGTTGCCACTGACGGTGAATATCAAACTAGTGAGCCCGGCATATTTGCCGCGGGGGACATGCGCCGGGGTCAATCTCTAGTCGTCTGGGCCATTTCAGAAGGCCGCCAGGCCGCCCGAGGAGTGGACAAGTTTTTGATGGGATCTACTGTCCTGCCTTAGGTTGTTCCCGCTCGTCCTCGTCGTCGTACTCGTACTCGGTTTTTTCGAGTGGCTAACTGTAGAAGCCGAGGACGAGAATTGTACCCCTCCTTACCTCCATTTGATTCACCATGGAAGAAGCTCTATGATTTGAGGGCGGGGCAGAAACTCCACGACTCCATCCAAGAATAAATACAGTCGAACGGTTTAACCCGAGGGGAGAAGAGATTGGAACCGAGGACCCGATCTTCTGATCAAAGCAGAACTGAAATGCGGGTACTCGAACTTATCCATGAGCTTCTCACGGAACTAGGGTCCCATCGGGGTTTGAAGAGCCTGGATTCGCGGGCTTCTCTCGAACGGGATCTAGGGCTTGGGAGTCTGGAACGCGTGGAACTCCTGTCAAGAATGGAGAAAGATTTCGAGGTTCGCTTGCCTGACAACCTTCTCCGCGAGGCTGAAACCGTGAGCGACTTGGCGACTGCTCTCAATTCCTGTCGTCTCACCGACCGGGAAAGGAGGTTCTCCGGAACGACGGCCTATCCTCAGACGGAAACCGGCGGGAATTGGGACCCCTCAACCCTCGCTTTGGCCCATTCCCGAAGAGACTTCTTCTGCGGCCTGGCACCTCCCGAAACCCTGGTCCAGGCTTTGGTGATGTATGCAAGGTATGAACCGGACCGGATACACATCCAGCTCCTGCAAGGTGACCAGCCTCCCCAGTCAATCACCTATGGAGATCTTTTCAATAACTCCATGTCGGTCGCGTCGGGAATCCTGAATCGTGGAGTGGGGCGTGGTGAGAGGGTGGCCCTGATGCTCCCGACGTGTGATGAGTTTTTCTGTTCTTTTCTCGGAGTTCTCATGGCTGGTTGTGTGCCGGTCCCGATCTATCCGCCGTTTCGCTCCGACCGAATTGAAGAATATGCACGCCGTCAGGCTTTGATCCTGCAGAATGCCCAGGTCCGACTGCTAATTACTTTCCAGGAGGCGAACCTGCTGGCTAGGCTCCTTCGTCCAAGAATCCCATGCCTGGAAGAGGTTGTGACCAGTGATGTTCTTCATTCCGACGGGCAAAAACCTGTGGTTGAGTCCATACGGCCGCACGATGTTGCTCTGATTCAATACACCTCCGGGAGTACTGGAGACCCCAAGGGAGTGGTCTTGACCCATGGGAACCTTGTGGCCAACATACGGGGTATCGCTCAGGCGATTCAGTTGCGCCCGACAGACCTGGGAGTCAGCTGGCTGCCTCTCTACCACGACATGGGGTTGATTGGTTGCTGGCTGTCCAGCTTGTATCATGGAATCCCTCTCACTTTAATGTCACCTCTGGACTTTCTGAGCCAGCCGGAACGATGGTTGTGGGCAATTCATTATGCTCGTGCCACCCTTTCGGTGGCTCCCAATTTTGCCTACGAACTCGCAACCAGTAAGATCCCGGCTGAATCCCTATCCGGACTGGACCTCAGCAGCTGGCGCGCTGCCTTGAATGGTGCTGAGCCGGTTAGTCCCCACACCCTGAAGAGGTTTTCGAACCGGTTCAGGAAGTATGGGTTTCGGGAGGATGCGCTTTTGCCCGTGTATGGCATGGCAGAGTGCGCAGTCGCCCTGACCGTTCCGCCGCTAGGTCGGGCACCCCGAATCGATGAAATAAATCGAGAGGTCTTTACTTCTAGAGGGAAGGCAGTGCCTTCGGTTAATGCTGGCGGCAAGCCCCTCCATTTCGTCTCCGTAGGCAAGCCAATCCCGGGTCACGAGATCCGAATCGTAGACGGCTCTGGCCAAACAATACCCGATAGGACGCAAGGGCACATCCAATTTCGAGGCCCATCGGTGATGCAGGGCTATTTTGGGAATCCCTCAACCACGCAAGAAGTCTATCACGATGGTTGGATCGATTCCGGCGATCTGGGTTATCAAGCAGAGGGAGAGCTTTATGTAACCGGGCGTTCCAAAGACATCATCATCAAGGGAGGCCGTAATCTCTATCCACAAGAGATTGAAGAAGTGGTCGGCGAAGTCAGCGGCATCCGGCCGGGGTGTGTCGCAGCTTTTGGGATATCCAATTTGAGAACTGGAACCGAGCGACTCGTTATTGTAGCTGAAACAAGAATAAGAGATGACTCAGAGTTAGAGTCTCTCAGGGCCAAGATCGTCAACCGTGTCGCAGCCTGTCTGGGACTGCCACCGGACATCGTCGTAGTTGTTCCTCCGCAGGCCGTGCCTAAGACCTCAAGCGGGAAAGTACGGCGTGACGCTTGCAGGAAACTCTTCCAGGAAGGCAGATTGGGTCATAGCCGTCGCCCGACCTGGCTCCAGGTAGTTAGAATTACTTTCGGTTCAGTCGGAGGATATATTCGCCGGGCTTCTCACTGGCTCTGCCGGGGACTTTATGGCTTTTACACTTGGTGGATTCTGGGTATTATTGGAGTTCCCTGCTGGCTGGTCCTGGGGTTTGTACCAGCTGCGGATTCCGGCTGGAGCCGTCGAATCTACCGGTTCATCTGCCGCTCCACCTTTTCGCTGGCAGGAATGAACCCGTTGCTGGAGGGGCGAGATCATCTAGCCCACGCCGCCTCTCTGACTTCACAAGGTAGACCTTTGCTGCTGGTTTCCAACCACAGTAGTTACGCAGATGCGCTGGTCCTGGGCGCGGCCTTAGCTCTGGATTTCCGATTTGTGGTCAAGAGTGAAGCGGCCTCTTGGCCTCTGCTGGGTAGGTTCATTCGCAAATGTGATTTTCTCCTGATCCACCGGGACGACCTTTCGCAGCTCAGCCCGGATTACGAGAAAGTTCTCACGGTACTAAAGGAGGGGGCAGTCATCCACATTTTCCCTGAAGGGACATTCACCCGGACTTGTGGTTTACGTCCATTTCAAATGGGGGCATTTAAACTTGCTGTTGAAGCCAACTCCTCCATTTTACCCGTCACGCTCTGCCATCTCCGGCGGGTCTTGCCGGAGGGGACTTGGCTTCCCAGACGGCACCCAATTCGAGTCATAGTAGGCCCCCCCCTCGTTCCCCAGTCAGATGAACTGTCAGAACAGGTCCGGCTACGCAACGCGGTTCAAAAGGAATTCCTTCGACATTGCGGGGAAGGGGCACTGGACTTGGTTCTAGCAGGTCCACCACGCAAATGACGCGGCCAAGAGAGCCCCTTCATGTTCTGTTGATGGTAGATTTTAGATTTCGGATCTGCATATATACACAACGACGTTGATTTACTCAAATCCTCACCCGGTCCGCCAAGGAGGCCCACTTTCTCTTGCCGGAAGGCAGGAAAGAATCTGGGGTGAGGGCCTGCAAATTGCGAGAATATACATGCGGCGTTACTGATGTCGCCATGTAGAAGTTCATCCCCGTGTCTCGGTGTCTCCATGGAAGACCGCACGAGAATGGCCGGGATCAGCGCGACCCTGAGGGTCGCATCATCTCATTGCGAAGCTCCTTAAACTCACTTCCCTGTTTCCATTCAGGCATGCCGGGACTTTGTGCGACCCGGTATCCGACCTGAAACAGGAGCTGAAGGTCCTCGACAGCGCCTCCCAGGTTCCAGTCTGGTTTTACCTCGTCGGTGACTTTGTGATAGTCACTGGTAGTGTATTCATCCTTCTTCTGACGCCCATATCCCTCGGGTTTTCCAATAATCTCGATCCCCGAATCAGCGTCCAAAGCAGGAACACCCTTCTTGGCAAATTCAAAATGATCTGACCGATAGTAATAACCTTTCTCTGGTTCTGGATCAGGGGCAACGGTTCGTTTCTGAAAGCGCGCTTCTTCCTGAACGAGATCATCCAGCGTTGAATTATTCAGCCCAACCACTATGAAGTCTTTACTGCGGCCCCACATATTAAGCCCATCCATATTGATGACAGCTGCTGTCCTGTTCAAAGGGTAAACGGGGTTTTCTGCATAATATTTTGAGCCAAGAAGTCCTTGTTCCTCCGCGGTCACTGCAAGGAAGAGTACTGATCGCCTGGGTGGTGTTTGGAGCCGCGAGTAGGCCTCGGCAATATTCAGTAACCCCGCCGTTCCCGACGCATTGTCTACTGCTCCGTTAAAGACCTGATCGCCTGACAATTTCGTATCTTTACCGAGGTGGTCCCAATGCGCTGTATATATCACGTATTCTTTCTTTAATTGAGGGTCTGACCCTTCCACCTTTGCCATCACGTTATTAGACCGGATTTCCCGGACCCGGTTCTTGATCCAGAATCCAGCTTTGGTTTTCAACGGGACAGGCTTGAAATCCCGGCTGACCGCTGAATTCTTGAGGGCCTCAAAGTCGAGGCCATTGATTTTGAGGAGTCTCTTGGCCATCTCCAGATTCATCCATGATTCGACAGCCACACGGCTAATGTAATTGTCTGACCTTTGGATATCGAAGTTTTCTCGTCCCCAGCTGCCGGAAACTACTTCGTAGGGATAACCGGCCGGACCGGTCTCATGGATGATAATGGCAGCCGCTGCTCCCAGCTTAGAAGCAATCTCGTACTTATAGGTCCAACGGCCATAGTAAGTCATGGCTTTTCCCCCGAAGATCTTCTCATCGAGTTTTGAAGGATCGTTCGGGTCGGGCACCGGAGGATCGTTGACGAGCATGAGCAAGGTTTTCCCTTTGACTTCCATCCCCTTGTAGTCATCCCATCCGTATTCCGGCGCGATGATCCCATAACCGACAAATATCATGGAAGAGTTCTCCACCTTAAGTTCTGGAACGACGTGTCGGGTGAAGGCCACGCACTCCTGCGGGATTTGCACAGGAAACTTCTGGCTTCCCAGTGAGAACGTTGCTTTTGGGTCTCCAGTAATTCCGACCAATGGAACGTTCTGAATGAAAGTGCCATCCGGGTTACCCGGTTTCATGCCGATTTTCTTGAATCGGTCGATCAGGTAATTGACGGTGAGTTCTTCCCCGCGTGTTCCGGGCAAACGCCCCTCAAATTCGTCGGAGGCCAGTATCTGAATCTGCTGCAACAAGCGGGCCTGATTGAAGCTGTCCAAGGCGAGCCGGAGATCGCCACGGCCTTGGCCCGAGGGGATAGCGTCGTGGGGTTCTTGTCTTGCACAAGCTGCGAAGAGCGTCGAAAGTGCCAAAATTAAAATGAGACAATTCACTCGACACAAAACCGTTAGTCCGGCCGGACCCTCACCCGGACCGCCAAGGCGGCCCACCCTCTCCCGCCGCAGGGCAGGAGAGGGCCTGGGGGTGAGGGTCTGCAAACCACCAGAACATATAAGCGGGGGTATTATCGTCGTCATGTATAGCCTCATTTTCAAATCTCCATCAATTGTGTTTCGTTGGGCTTATGTCGCATCAGTGCGTGTCACGTCTACAGACCATTGCGTGAAATAATCCATCGACTCATGCAAACACGGGAAGTATTGATGAATTGACGTTGCTCTCTGACGGGTCAACTCAGATCGCCGGCCTATCGGTCTCCCTCTGCCCACAGGGAGAGGGATGAGAGCCTTGATAAGGCTCTCCGGAACTCAGTTTGTTTGTCTCAGTTCCCTCTACCGGCCGGAAGAGTATTCGCGACGTAGTGAGGCAGGACTCTATTACCATTAGGATTCAAATGAATATCATTCGGCCAGGATTGCGAAAATGCATTTCTTGAGACCTGAGGGTTTCATCCAGCCCGAGTTCTCCCGGTCTCAGTACTTAATCCACTGATGATAAAAAAGCCACTGTTGCAGCCATGGCCGCGTCCAGGGATTCCTGGAGGCATAGAAAGTCGAGGCCACAGAAACCAGCAGGAAGATCAGAGCCATAATGCGGAACCCTCGCCGTGAGACTCTCCCCTCCAAACCGAGTGGCAGAAAAATCAGCCACAAGGGAATTAACCAAAACAGCCAGCGCAACCCGTTACATATGCCTCCGTAGTTTCGCTGTCTGGCAAAAAAGAGGTAAAAGACCACAAGGAGCGCGGTGAGTCCGATGGTTAGGTAGGCAAAAAGACCCAACCCGGTTTCAGGGGGACCCTTTCCTGACGCCTGTCCCCATCCTTCGGGCCTGCCCTGCGACGAGCCTTGTAAGGATTTTAAGTCGATCGCAGAGGGGGTATCCGGAAAAACACGGGTTCCTGCCGAGGATATGGGCGATTTCGGAGAACCGAGTTGGCGAATCAATCCCAGGACTGTCAGGACAAAAATGGGGGATAGCGAAAAGATCCCGTGGTGGCCAATCAGCATATGAAATAAATAGACATTCCAGGGTTCGTATTGATTGTCGATCCCCTCAGGAAACTGAAGAACGGTTTTCCCTGTGGCTGGATCGACTCGACTGCCGACAAGTCTACCCGTGGCAGGATCAATCTTCCAATATGAACCGGGGAATTCATAAGCCTGTTTGTAGGCATATGCGGGCTTCCAGCTGCCCGTAACGAGGTAGTTGGTAAACAAGTGGCCCAAGAGGGGCAGCAGAGCAAAGGGAACGAAGAAGCAAAGCACCTTTTTTAGTGACTTCCTCATCAGGGCCAACCCCAGGACACCCAACAACGAGAGGGCGGGCAGTTCATTGACGGCGGTAAAGGCGGCGAAAAAGCCAGCCAAGGCAAAATACCACCACCGGCGTTCCCCTTCTCCCCAAATACGGTAAGCAGGGTACAGCGAGAACAGACAGCAAAAGGCCGCTATCGTGTGATTGTTTAGCGTGATGCTGTAAGCAGTGAGGTAAGTCCCAAGCCCGGCCGCCAGCATGGCATATACTCGAATCCATGGATGAGTTACCAGACGGTCCAGGAGCCGGGAATACAGGGTCAGGAAGATTATCAGCGGAATGAGATTAACGGTGACGACAATGATTCGGATGACACTTTCGGGTGTGTCGACAAAATTCAAGTTCCCAAAGCTAAGTTTCTTGAGCAACCAATATTCACCGGCCAGAAGCGTGGGAAGCAGGGGGGGCTTGGAGGAATAGTTATGCCCATGGAGCTGAACGCGGTCGATGGTGGAGGGCCAGGGAGTTTCATCAATTTGATAGGTTCCCCGCTCTGCCAGGCTATAAACAGTGGCCCAGCGTGACAAGTCATTCGTTCCATGCATGGGCAGGGTGTTCCCTCGAGCCATAAGGATCAACCCTAGGACCACCCCGGCGGCGACCATGATGACGAGGCCATCTAGTATTCGAGCTTCTTTCGCACCTCCGCCCTTACCTTCAAACTTCACGCTCATCGGCGCTGGTTCTCCTCCTCGCCCCTTGACCCGGTCGTTTCCGCGATGTTATAGGCATGTTCGCTGCGGATATGAAGAGCGATCATTAACTCGGCGAGGAACCCGATGGCCAACATCTGAAATCCCAACACAACCCCGGCCAGTGAGTAGGTCAGCAAAGGCCGATGACCGATCGGACCAAATCCTTCGACATGGAACCGGGCCAGCAGCCAGCACCCAGCCAGATAGCTCAGGCCAAGTCCTCCGAAGAAAAAAGACACCAAGCCAACCCCACCGAGCAAGTGCAGAGGGCGTTGCCCGAACCCGGTCAGAAATGAGACAGTCATCAAATCCAGGAATCCCTTGATGAAGCGATGGACCCCATATTTGGACCGGCCATAACGTCGAGGATGATGCTGGACTGGTACTTCAGTGACGTGGTAACCCCGGGAATGCGCAATGACCGGGATAAAGCGGTGCAATTCCCCATACAGATGGATTTCCTTGACCACTTCAGAACGAAAACACTTCAAGCCGCAGTTGTGGTCATGCAGACGCAGGCCAGTCAGCAGGTTGACCAGGCGGTTAAAGATCCGACTGGGGATAACCTTGTGCCAGGGATCCCGCCGCTTACGTTTCCATCCATTCACCACATCAAAACCCTTGTTTAGTGCCACCAGCATATTGGGGATCTCTAACGCATCGTCCTGCAAATCGGCGTCCATTTGGAATACAATGCCCCCGCCGGCCGCGCTAAAGCCGGCTGCCAACCCCGCAGCCTTCCCGAAATTGCGCCGAAATCGGATACCCCGGACGCGGACATCGCGGGCGGCGAGTCCCTTGATAATCTCCCAGGACCCGTCTTCACTCCCATCGTCCACAAATATCAACTCAAGATCCAAACCATTGGCTTCGGTGACTGACCATACCTGACGGGCCAGTTCCTCAAGGCTTGCAGCCTCGTTGAAAGCCGGTACAATAATGCTAATCAACTTGGGAGAATGGCCTGTTTTTTCCATTGACCGTAAACTATCCATAAGACCCCCGAAGCCGTAATCTCGGCAAAAAGCCAGACCAGCCTCAGCAGAATCGCTGCGACGATGGCTTGACTGCCCCCGATCATGGGCCCCAGGGTTTCCACCAGAATCCATTCGCGTGTTCCCAGCCCCCCGGGAACCATGCTGACAAAACCGCCCACCGTGGCTAGAGCCACGACACAGACCAGCAAGGCGTAGGACTTTGTGATTCCAAGCTGCAAGACGATCTGGCCAAATTTGCCCATGGATACCAGCAATCCGATCAAGCTCAATCCTGCCAGGAGCCAGGCGGCCCACATCATGACTACTCCAAATCCAAGAGTGATCCAGCGAAGTCGAAAATCGAAATCCTGGCCAACATCCGGGAAGGGCTTCGTGACAATCATTTTCAGGCGGGACACCACTGGTGGCGACACTAGCAGGCCAAAGACTACAGTCAGGCCTGCAGATATCAGGATCAAATAGGCCCGCCGTGGTACCCGGAGGAGGGGCAAACTTACCAGCGAGATCAGCGAACCTGTCGCCATCATGAGCAAAGTCTCTACGAAACTGGTGATGGCAGCCAGTCCGATGGTCACTCCTGGTCCCTTGACCACTGCCGCCCGTATCACGACCACCAGTCCCTTTCCCGGAACGTACTTGCCCAGGTGCCCGGCAAAGTATGCCGTAGCCACGCTCAGAGCACTCGGACTGGCCTTACAGTCTCGCATGGCTGCATACCAGAAAAAAGCACAGGCACTCATCCCTGCCAGGTAACAGGCCCCGCTGAACACCATCCACCGGTAGTCCAGAGTGAATTCAAAGGCGGCCAGTTTCTCTCTCTCGAGCCAGACTCTATGCCCGATGGCAATCGAAACCGCCAGAAATATCGACCAGCGCAAGAGCTGCCAGGCAAGCTTCCGCGCTGGTCGCCGGAGACCACTGCATACCGGTTCTCTCAAGTCTCACTCGTCCAGGAAAGGCCTCGAAATTAAGAGACTAACCACTCGGCTATCGCCAGTTATTTTTATGAGATTGCCTCACGACAGTCAAGGGAATTGCAAGGCGAAGCGTAAGAGGGTGTCATGACAAGCGAAGACCAAAGAACTCCTCTGCGTGTGGGAGCGCTGGTTTTATGCCCGGATCCCGACCCATCGCGCAGAAAGAGCACAAAGAGTGGAACACCTCGATCGCGATCGAGGTGAAGCATCAATCCCTGGTTTTAACACCCAAGAGGACTGCTTGTGAAAATATCCTCCAGGGTGAAATTACTTCTCAAGAGTTGCCGCAAGTGTATTTGAAGCTCTTATCGTCTCGTACAACCTCGATTGGCCACTGCTGGTTCTGCCGGATAAACTCGATGCAGTCTGAGCTGAACTGGTAACGGAGCTTTGATTCCTTAATCCTGTCGATGGTCCCGTCGGAGAGATGTAATTCATAGTGCTGCTCCACGCCAGGCTGCTCCTCAACCTTAAATAGCATCGGCATCGGAAGGCTCCTTGGGAACAGATTCTTGGAATGAACTATGCACTAATTAAATCATTCTCTATCCCCAAAAGGAAGAGCATTCTGGGTGCAATCAAGAGTGACGTACAGTAACTACCAAAATTCGCATTTTCATAGGAGAATATAGGCAGCTGCTAGAACAAAAACGAAAGGAAATCCACTGGAACAGATTTCCGGGAGGAAAGACTATGACTGATTTGCGTTACCCGATCGGGAAAGCCTCTATTGAAGGAGAGCTCACGCAGGACCAAAGAATGGCAATGATTGATGAAGTCGGCCGCTTGCCTTCCAAACTGCGTGCTGCTCTTCAGAACTTGAACCCCCATCAACTCGAGACTTCCTACCGTCCAGAGGGATGGACTGTTCGACAGGTTGTACATCATCTGGCAGACAGCCACATGAATGCGTTTGTCCGCTTTAAACTGGCCCTGACAGAAAGCGAGCCAACAATCAAGCCTTATAATGAGAAACTCTGGGCAGAAACAGCGGATGCTCGAACGGCCCCTTTTGAGCTGTCTCTCAACCTGATCGAATCACTGCATGAGCGATGGACTTTGTTGATGAGCACTATGGAAGCGAAAGATTTTTTGCGGGTTATGATCCATCCCGAGCGGGGACGACTTATGCTCGGTAATACCTTGCGTCTTTATGAGTGGCACGGCCGGCACCATACAGCCCACATAACAGCACTGCGAGAACGCATGGGGTGGTAGTTAGGGGACAGTGAACGGGGGATAGTGATCGGAGAGAAAACGGATGAAAGATGAAGTATGAAGTATGAAGTATACGGGGTGAAGGATGAAGGACAATCTCGGAAAGCAGGGAATCAGCGTGCAACTGGGCTTTCCGCTTCACTTCATAATTCATCCTTCACACTTCATCCTTGCGTGCCAGACCCTAGTCCCCAGTCCCTATTCCCTATCAGAGCCTTCTAGCGAGGAGCAAGGTCATGTCGTCCGCGGGTTCGGCTGAACTCTGCCACTCGTTCACAGCCGTTATGACCGCATGGATCAGTTCGTCCAAGGGCTTGTTTACGTTGCTCAAGAGGAGCTCCGTAAGGCGGGTTTCCCCAAACTCCTCCCCATATTCGTTTTCCGGCTCAGTCACCCCGTCTGTGAATGCCACCAACAGGTCGCCAGGATATAACTGGACAAAATGTTCCTCGTAAGGGACGTCTGGAAAAGCCCCAATGACCATCCCACTCACGCTAAGGCGGCTAGCCTGCCCGTCTCGAATCAAGATAGGGGGAAGGTGACCTGCGTTTGTGTAATAGAGTCCTCCACCCACGTCATTGTAAACTCCACAATAAAATGAAGCGAACTTCTCAGGGGTGGTGCTCTCATAAAGTTGGCGGTTTAACATGGAGACCAGCCCGGCTGTGGATTGCTCTGCCCTCTCTGTTGATTCAGGTTCATGTCCTTTGATCAGGGCCAACTGGGCCCGTAATGAAGACTGAATGCTTGCCATCAGGAGAGCGGCTGAAATTCCCTTGCCGGAAATGTCCCCGATGGAAATGGCAGTGTGGGACGAATCAATCCTCACGCAATCGTAGTAGTCTCCACTCACCACTCGCGCCGGGTTGCAGACTCCTCGCAACTCAAGAGTTTTGAGTTTTGGCAGTTTCTTTGGAAATAGCTGGCTTTGAACCTCCCTGGCAATCTCCAATTCTGACTGCAGTCGTTCTTTCTCCTTGGACTCCACGATCAGCCGCTTGATGTCGAGAGTCATATGATTAAATGAACTTGCCAGCTCACTCAACTGGTCCGTCGACTGAATCGGTATCTGGTGTGAGAAAT
Organism: Terriglobia bacterium; assembly: GCA_041476565.1. GTDB lineage: Bacteria > Acidobacteriota > Terriglobia > Versatilivoradales > Versatilivoraceae > DATKMG01. The sequence goes on from JBGOTQ010000115.1 coordinate 12,555, forward strand.
CTCCTGCTTTAACTTTGAGAGTAGCTTCGTAGAGTTCCGCGACCGCGTGGGTTATGGATCGGGTCAGCCTGACTCCAATGACCAGAGAAGCACCTTCGACCACCAGGAGCAAACCAGCAATTCCCAGCAGTACCAGTTTGAGGGTCCCGGCGATGTCTCCCAAAGAGGCAAACAACTGGCGAATGATTAAAGAGGGGCGGGATTCAACCCCAAGGAGAAAGCCTTTACTCTGTTGTGTCCCATCTGGTAATCGCACTTCGATTGGGGTCCCCCAGCTCACAGTGAAATCCCACCATCCCTGGGGCAGCGAACGAAAGCGGTGAGCCGAGCTGTTACCAGCGAGAGGAAACACTACGTTCCCAATGTGGAAAGACTGGGGCACACCTTCGCCGCTGGACGCAAACGACCTGTCATGACCTCCGAGGTCTCGGAACTGGATTCGCGCAGTCTCCGGCAGCAAGCTCGAAAGTAACTCTTCATCAGCGGGTTCATAAGCGAAAACCTCGGCACGCTGCGTACCCACTCCGGACTGTACGTGAGCGGCTATGGCAAACTCTCGCCCGGAGAAGAGAAACCCATGGAAGCCAGGCTTGCTCCACTCAGGGAACTGATGCATACCCGCATCGGCAGGGACAGTGAAAGTGCCCAAGCTGGTCCGAACCACGGCTTGAAAGTCAGGAAGCCGCTTGTGGACGTCCTCCAGGAATTTTAAGGCAGCAGCCTCGGCCGAACCGCTTTTCATGCGGTCGGAGATTTGCCAACCCAGAGAATACGCCGTGCCCCGCAAGAGATCGTTGTGCCGTCTCAATTCGGTGGTCACCAAATAAGTAGCAACTTGTCCCAACAGTAGATACGTGGAGATGGCCAGCATTGCCACAATCAGTACGATGGGTACTACTCCGATCAAAATGTATGTCACGATTAATCGATTTCGAAGACGCCAGAGTAAACGATGGAGAATGCGGCGAAGATAAATAACCCCAAGCAGGAACGCCAGACTGACAAAGAGAAAGTCCAACCAGCTGCTGAGGGGAATCGGACGGTGGAAGAGCCCGAGACAGATCTGGTTGATGCCTTGGAGAATACAGAGAATGATGAAGAGTTTTTCTTTCCACGACAACTCTCGAAACCAGAGAAGGAGTCTGGAAGCACTGAACTTCTCTGTGGAGCGCATGGTGTGAGGCCGCACCTTCAAGGAAAAAGAGTAGATCTGCAGCAGCACTACAAACCAACTATCTTAGGGAGAGATTATAATTCAGTTTTGTGCTGATTGCGCAATTCAGCTGCGCAAAAGGGTGGGATGCCGTTGTGAGTTAAGACTCTATGCTAACCGAAGCAGTCAAATGTCTTTTATACTCCCTCATGTCACAGCCTCTGATCGGGCTCGTCCTCTGGAGAGGGCAGAGACATCGACACAAGCTTGGAGTCCTCGTGCGGTGTTGCGATATCAGAGTTCCGGCATTTCCTCCGGTCCAAGAACCACGCCAGCCCCGGGAGAAATATCGTAGCCCCGGGAAGAGTGAAGAGGGCCAGATAAGGGAGTGACCTGCCGAAGTGCCTCAAATGAGAGAGAATTGCAGCCTTGTCGACTTCAGACCAAGGAGCACCATTCCGTTCCTTCATCAAAAGCCGCATGAAGCCTTGAACCTGAGCGACCTCGTCCAGAGTCATTTGTTTTACGGTACGTAGAATGCCTGGCAAGTTCATATGTGAGCCGGCGTTCCATTCTGCCCGGGGCTCCGTTCGCCCACTTTCCGGAATCTCGAACAGAATCGAATCATATGGGAATGCCCTGAACTTCAGAGTACTTATCGACAGCTACGAGGCTGGAGAACACCGGGAATGAAATAAAAATTCCGAGACATTGTGGGTCCCAATGTATCGCTTTGTATGCTTCTACCAGAGCATGTTTTGTTTCACTTTTTTTACAACTCGAGGAGTCAGAGGCCGAAAAATGCTCCGGGCTCTCATGACACGGGGTACAGGCGCTCGACCTGCTGTTTCAGCCTCTCATACAATCTCATGTCATTAAGCGGGTGGATGTCGAATTCAATGATTAGCAGGAGCAAAACCAATTGCTTGATGTCCTTTCCAACACAAACCTCCAGGATTCGGTCTTCGGTCCAATGTGGTCGGCGGCCTTTGACAATAGAGTAAAGCACGTCGAGTTCAGCCGCCTGTGGGTTCTCCTTCTTCAAGTTAAAATAGTCTTCGAAGAGGATTCGGATCATAGCCGAAGCTTGATCGTGCCGGAGCAGGAGCCACGCGAGCAACAAGGCAGCCGCCAGACCTAGACTGCCCCCCCAAGGGTTTTGCCGAAGTGCCAGGATAGAGCCAACCGTGGTCAATGCTCCACCCAGCAGGGGGAGCCCTACTCTGAACCATAGAGTTCGGCTAAAGCGAGGACGCTGAGCCACAGCCAGCCGACTCAGCGTAATGGTCCAAACGCAAATCAAAATCCCGAACGCTGCGAGAACGGTTTCAATGACCACCATGAGAATTATCTGAGGAGTCCCTCCCTCAGCGTGTGCGACCCAGTTGTGATCCATTTGCCTGGATTCCTCCCCAACCGGAAACGCTTGGATAGAAACCGGTTCTGGATTGAGCCGATTTGCTTTAGACTATTTGCCTGAAACTAAGCTACGCTGGCTTATCTCAACTTGTCAACCCGGGTGTTACCGAGAACTGGCTCGGAGGCCAACGCGATGATCTCAAAACAAGGTCAGAACGAGATTCAAAGAATTGTCCGGGTTCTTCAGTGAAGGATCCCCATCATGTCCATCCCTGGAAGGAAAGGAATTGCCTGCGGCGGAAACTGGATCGTTGATCTGGTCAAGGTCGTGGATCTCTATCCGGTTGAGTGCTCATTAGCCAATATTCTAGCAGAGTCAATGGGCGGGGGCGGTTGTGCCCACAATGTGACCCTTAACCTGGCAAAGTTCGATTCCTCCCTGGATTTGTTCGCAGTGGGCCTGGTCGGCAATGATGTCTTCGGGAATTTCCTCATTCAAGAATGCAAGGATTTCCCCAGCATTCAAATTGGGCAGCTCCGGCGTACCGATATGGAAAAGACTTCTTACACGGATGTCTTCAACGTGAAATCCACCGGGCGGCGGACCTTCTTCCACCATCGTGGAGCCAATCGGCTTTTCAGTCCCGAGACTGTGGACGTGGAGGAGCTGTCCGTGGAGATGTTCCATCTCGGTTATCTGCTTTTGCTCGACGGGATGGACCGGGACGATTCGAAGTTTGGGACCATGGCGGCCCGATTCCTTTCTCAGCTTCAACACTGCGGCATTCGAACCTCCATTGACCTGGTTTCAGAAGACAGCACCCGCTTCAGCCAGGTTGTGCCTCCCGCTCTACGCTACACGACTTACTGCATTATTAATGACTTCGAAGCGGAGAAACTCACAGGAATTCCTATCCGGGAAAACGAGAAGATCCTCCCAGCCAGCCTGAGAAGGATTGCAGGCACGCTGTTCGCTTTCGGCGTGGCCGAACTCGTGGTGATTCACTTCCCGGAGGGGGCTTACCTGGCGGCACGAGATCAGACTGAGATTCTGCAACCTTCTTTAGAACTTCCCAAAGACTTCATTGTGGGCAGCACTGGTGCTGGAGATTCATTTTGTGCAGGGATACTCTATGGGTTGTACCACGGTTGGGACTATGGCAGAATGATGCGTTTTGCGGTCTGTGCCGGGGCCATGAATTTGAGGGATCTGACCACTACGGGCGGGATGGCTCCGTGGCCGCAGATTTTCCAAATGCAGGATAGATTCCCTTTTCGTGAATTATGCAGTACTTAGGCGGAGTCACTCTTGGGGGTTGATCCAGTTTCAGGCACTTTCTCGTGAATCGTCCGGCTTCATCAGGAGATTAAGAGATGACATTAAAACCGAGATTGAACCGTCTGTTTGGTCGTGACGGAAAGTGCATTGAAGTCGCTCTGGATCATGGAATCCACAATGAATGGAGCTTTCTTCCCGGGATCGAGAATCTACACATAACCGTCGACACGCTGGTGGCAGCGGAACCGGACGCGATATTATTGAGCATAGGGCAGGCCCAACTCCTGCAGGAGCACCGTGGCCGTCAGAAACCCACTTTAGTTGTGCGTATTGATCCAACCAACCTCTACGGTACCCCAACCCCTGGTCATGTCTTTTGCGAGTTGATCGATGAACCGGTGGAGCAGGCGTTAGCGTTGGATGCAGCCTCGGTTGTAGTCAATCTGTTATGGGCGCCCGACCAACCGGAACTCTACCATCAGTGTGTCAGAAACATTTGCCGGCTGAAGCCGCGCTGCGAGCGCTTCGGCATGCCGCTCATGGTTGAACCCCTGGCCATGCAACGCAACGATGCGGGTGGCTATCGGCCGGACCCGGACACGCGCAGGAACGTGGCCCTGGTCCGACAGGCTGTGGAATTAGGGGCAGACATCCTGAAGACGGATTCTTTTGAGGACCTCGACGAGTATGACCGGATCATTGAAGCTGCATCCGGCCGGCCTGTGCTTCCCCGGGGCGGCTCGCGGATTTCTGACGAAGAGATTCTCCGACGCACCTTCATCTTGATGGAGAAGGGCGCATCCGGAATCGTGTACGGGCGGAACATCTTTCAGCACCTCCGGCCAGACCGCATGGTCCAGGCCTGCAAAGCCATGGTTCACCAAGGAGCCTCAGTGCGGGAAGCCCTGGCTATTTTGAGTGGGTGAGACTTCATGGAAAAGATGCTGGACCGCAAACTGGCTAATATACACGCCGATCCTACGTCGGCGAAAGAATTCATCTTGGCCGACGCAAAGGATGCGGATATGGCATTCGGCATTGGAGCTCCTGGCCAGTCGCCTGAATACTACGGCCAGGAGGGGAAGTTCCGTAGTCTGGCCGAATACCGGGAATTGATTCGGCAAGTCATTCGCCAGGAACTGGTGGACATTGTCCTCATGTCGGCCAGCAGCAACGAAATCCTGACCATCGAAGAACGCCTCTTTGACAACTCGACGGTCACGCCCGCCGCCCGTGCCAATGACACTACCGACATTCACGTGGGACGCGGCGTTCGCTACTGCAGGGAGGCTTCACGCCCCTTCCGCACTGCCACGATTGACCAGATGCAATGCGGAAAGGCAGCTTGTGAGCCGCAGGAGCGCTGGATGGGGGCTGATCTTGGGCTGTACTCGGTCACTTTCAACAACGATATTCAACGCGACCTGCAGACCATCCAGGCCTACCGCGAATTCCGCATTGAGGCTGAAAAGAAAGGATTCCGCCACTTCCTGGAGGTTTTCGATCCCAATACTCCTTCGGCTGTAGAGCCTGAACTGCTGGGCCATTTCGTCAATGATCACATTGTGAGATTGTTGGCTGGAGTGCCGAGAGCCGGGCGACCGATTTTCTTAAAGGTTGTCTATCACGGACCCAAATTCATGGAAGAGCTGGCATCTTATGATCCCCACCTGGTGCCGGGAATCCTCGGTGGCGCTTCCGGAACAACCTATGATGCCTTTAAATTGCTGGCCGAGTCCAAGAAATACGGCGCTAGGGCTGCCCTCTATGGCCGGAAGATTAACAATGCGGAACATCAATTGGCCTTCATTGAGTTCCTCCGACTCATCGCCGACGGGTTGATTGAGCCGGAGGATGCCGTAAGCGCCTATCATGATGTGCTTCGAAAGCTTGGGATTAGGCCTCATCGTACCCTGGAGCAGGACCTGGAATTAACTAACCCGGCAGTGAGCTATGCTGCATCCAGTGGCCGCGGCGTGAAGATTTCAATTCCTTCCCCAGTTCATTCCTCAGTACCGAGCCATCCCGCCATTCCTCCTCTTGCCCCACTGTCTCTCGACGAGTTCCCGCAAACACCAGACGGGAGGCCGGACTTTGCCAAGTTCACCCAGGATCAACGTCTGCGCTTCAACGAAGCCGAGCGGGACCGCATTTTTGGATCCAGCCTCATTAAGAAGGGAGTGGGAGAAAAATCCAGATGAACAGGCGATTCAGAGGGGTCATCTTCGACGTGGATGGGGTCCTGGTAGACTCTGAACCCTTGCATCAAAGAGCCTGGAAGCAGATCCTTGAGGAATTTGGAATCACCCTGAGCGATGCACAGTTCCACCGGCTCATGGGCAAAACTACTCACCAGATTTTGGCGATGTATTTTGAGCAATATGGCATCCGGGAAGACCTCGAATTCTGGAGTTTCAAGAAGGATGAAGTCTACCGATCCCTGGTCCACGAGGAACTGAAACCACTGGACGGGGTGGTTGCTCTCCTGGAGTTTCTCAAATCTCGAAAGATCCGAATTGGTGTGGCGTCCTCTGCGGTGCGACAAAACGTGGAGGCAGCCTTGGATTGCCTCGGCCCGGAAGTTAGCTTTGACTCGATCCTTTCCGTGGAGGACATCATGCACCCCAAACCGGACCCGGAAATCTACCTGAAGGCAGCTCAGAACCTTAAACTCGCGCCGAGCGAGTGCGGAGTCATTGAGGACTCCCTCCCGGGCATTCAGTCAGCCAAACAGGCCGGTGCGTTTGTCATCGGAATCACCACCAATGTCCATCCTCAAGGTCTAACGGCAGCCGATCTCGTCTGTTCCTCCTTCCATGAAATCCGCCTTTTCCTGGAGCCTCATCTAGGGTGATTGCAATCCCCCTTCTGCTGAAAATCGGCCTATCGTCGTGCTCGTCTTGTGAACCATCTGAAAAACCCACGATTGATTCAGGAAACGAATCAATCGTGGCTACCCCTGCTATTTCCATCGGCGGCAGCATACCCGATTGGCATACATATCGCACTCAGGAAACCGGCTGGTAATTAGAAGGGCAGAGGAAGGGAGTCAAGCTCCGGTGTGGTGAGCAGAAGATGAAGATTTCGAAGAACGTCTGGCGACTTTCCTGGTGTACTTCGTCTTTTTGACGTAAGAACTCCGGGTGACGGTTTTCTTGAAAACCAATGGTTCTTGACCCAGGCTCTCCAGGTAGGCTGACGGCACCCAGGAAGAATACAACGTGGCCAGGTCGGTTCGCGGCAACAGGTACTCGCCCACCCCTCCACTTTCCCCCATGAGATTGCGCAAGAAGTAGTCCTGCCAGCGGCGGAAGGCCGGGACTCTTCCATTAGAATTGAAAATTGCATAGATCAGCGGACCATATTCCCGAGTATAAGCAATGCCTGCAAGAGTACTGATC
>JBGOTQ010000116.1:0-19675 GCA_041476565.1 Terriglobia bacterium
CCCCGCTCCCAGTGCGGTCTACCAATCTAAGCGCTATGGGAACTTTGCCTATACCCTGCCCAACTTGACGGCAGGAACTGCTTATACGGTGCGCCTGCACTTTGCCGAGCTTTACTATAGTACTGTTGGACAGAGGAGTTTCGACGTCCTCCTCAATGGTACACGGGTATTGACAGACTTCGACGTGTTTGCGGCAGCAGGGGCAAGAAATAAGGCTGTCATCCGGCAATTTCCGGTCGTGGCCAACAGTACAGGACAGATAGTCATCCAATTCCTCGCGGGGTCTATTGGCGTCCCGATGGTCAGCGGGATTGAGCTTTGCGCTCCTCCGGTTCCCTTGATTGTAGCAGTGAATGTGGGAGGAAGTGCAACGGGATCATTCCGAGCAGACACCTACTACACGGGTGGGGGTACGAACACCTTCTCTTACGCCATCGATACCACGGGAGTGATCAGCCCAGCACCCTCAGGCGTGTATCAGTCAGAGCGAACCGGCAACTCTTTCACCTACACTTTCACGGGACTGAGAGCCGGCGCAGGCTACACTCTTCGGCTGCACTTTGCGGAGAACTACTGGACTGCAGCAGGAAAGCGCCTCTTCAACGTTTCGAGCAATGGAAATACCGTGCTATCCAACCTGGATATCTTTGATGCAGCGGGAGGCCCGCATAAGGCCCTGGTCCGACAATTCCCGCTGGTGGCCAACAGCAACGGCCAACTGGTAATCGCTCTTACTCAAGGATCGGCCGACTTGCCCTCGGTTAGCGGAATTGAAGTGCTGGCTCCGACGCCTGCCGTGGTCAACGGTGTAAACAGCGGTGGGGGCGCTACAGGCGACTTCAAGGCAGATACTTACTATAGCGGAGGTTCGATCAACTCGACATCTGCAGTTATTGACACCACCTCTGTAACCAGAGCAGCTCCTCAGTCAGTCTACCAAACCAAACGATACGGTGACTTTACTTATACGATTCCTAATCTGGCTCCAGGTGTTGCGTATCTTGTCCGGTTGCATTTTGCGGAGTTCGACTTTGATTCGGCAGGGATGCGCAAGTCCGATGTAGTGATTAATGGGGTTAGGGCTTTGGTCGATTTCGACATCGTCGCCGCGACAGGGGCTAAGAACAAGGCGATCGTTAAGCAATTCGTGGCGTTCGCCAATAGCAGCGGTCAGATTGTCATCCAGTATCTGACGGGGTCTGCCGGGAGCCCCCAGTCGAACGGAATCGAGATTCAGAAGTAGCTGTCGCGATGGAAAGAACTTTTTCTTTTGACAAGGTCCTTCCAACGGGTGAGCTACACGAATGACTGCATTTTCATTTATTGGAGTCACTGCGCATTGATTTCATCTCCGGCATGAAGAGTGCCGGAAACATCCGCTACCCACCGATAAGTCATGAGGTTCCAGGCCTGATCGAAGCTCATCTGCCCTAGATAGCGATTTCCAAAAGACTGAGCCAGGAATTCCCCGCGCCGGGCGGGCTCTAGCAATATCACAAGCATTCGAATGGACCCGGCGTGGGCTGTGACCAGAATCCTCTTGCCCGACCCCTCTGAACGAAGTTGGATCAGAAAGCGCGCTACTCGCTGCTCCAGATCCTGAAAGCCTTCACCGCCAGGGTACTTTTGAGCTCGATTTGCCCGGTAATCGAGGTACTCGGCAGCTTCTCTGAATGGAGCATTGGTGAAACACCCATAGTCCAGCTCTCGTAGCAGTGGGGTTGTGATTAAAGGACAGTGAAGCTGAAGGGTCTCGACTAGAATATCAGCCGTCTGTCGCGCCCGTTTCAGGTCGCTGGAATAAATGAGATCAAAATCGTGTCGGCCGACGGCGCGGGCCACTTGCCGGGCATCCTCGAAGCCTTGGGGCGTCAATTCAGAATCCAGCTGGCCGGCGATCATCTGTTCTTGATTGTGGATGGACTGTCCGTGGCGGACGAGATAGAGTTCGGTTCCAGGGCTCATCAGCGAGGAGTCACCATCCTATCGATTTATGCAAATTATAGTGACAACTTTAGAGGTCGCTTCTTTTGCACTTCGCCCCTCACCCCCATGGGAGAGGGGCCGGGGGGTGAGGGGTTGGTCACTATATTTTCCAATCCCCCATAGAGTGGAAGCTTGACAGGGGCTAACTCCGTTTCTCGGCGCGTTCCCCATACCGCCGGAGCTCGACACATGGGCACCGATGAACATGAGGGTTGGTTTCCTCAGCAAAGCGACTGTAGTCCTGCAAAGACCGGAGTCTGTCGCAGATTCAATACTCGGGTAGCCTTCCGGCTGTCTAGCGAACAGTCTCTGGGACGCCGCCCGAGCAGCTTTGCCTCGGTCAGACTGGTAGGTACCAGCAAATCCAGCGGGAATCGGAAGGCTTTGCAGAATTGCTGGCCAAACTCAAAACGGCTCATCTTTTCCGGCCCACCGAGATGGAACAGTCCCTTCACGCTATTGTCGGCGATGATCCTTTCAATAGCAACAACGACATCACCTGCATAGAGTGGGGTCCTGTACTGGTCGGTAAAGAGTCTCAGCTTTTGTCCCTGCCTGACCTGTCTTTGCATTTTCTCCAGGGAGTTTTCATTTAATCCGCTGCTGCGCCCGTAGACCAGGGAAAGCCGAAGAATAACGTAATTGCCGCAATTGTTGGTGGTCTCCAATTCCCCGAGGTATTTAGTCTTGGCGTAATAATTCATCGGAGCCGGCTGGTCGGCTTCGTTGTACATCCCTTTGATCCCATCAAAAATAAGATCAGATGAAAGGTAGATCAGCTTCGAACCCAAAAGGCTCGTGATCCGGGCGGGTTCCCGGGTGGCAAAAGTATTCAACGTCAGGGCCAACATTCTTTCGGTTTCGCACACGTCGGGATTGGACAATGCAGCAGTATGGACGATGATCCTGGGCTGAATGGCCGTGCAGAGCTTTTCAAGCCGCCCGAGGTTCGTCAGGTCGAAGGCCAAGGATTCACATCGATCGACATCCACGGGGTGATCCAGGTAAGTGCCGTAAACGCGGTAGTTGGATTTCAATCGGTGGGCCAGGTTCCAGCCGATGCAACCACTCATTCCGGTAATGAGAATTGTTTCCATGAAAGTGCGCCATGACCTATCTAGGTCAACACGGTCGATGAAGATGCGCGACTATTCCCCTCCTGGGAGGGGCGGCTGCCGCAGGCAGCTGGGGTGGGTTGTGGCAGTCGTTAGACCCACCCCGACGTTTCTGCGAACGTGAACGCTTATCTAGCGTTCACCCCCTCCGAAAGAGGGGATTTTCATAAAAGCGCGCCATGACCTTATTCAAGCTCACCACCGCGGATGAAAATGTACCCGATTCCCCCTTGATGAGTACTAAGAAACACGTTTAAGCACTTCCGTTCTTAAGGTTACTTCCTCAATTCGTTTCCAGTCCGGCTCATAGCCAATCCCTGGCCCGTCTTGCACTCGGATTCTGCCCTGCGGGTCAACTTCCACCTCCGGCTGGATGACATCTTTAGTGAAATATCGCCGGCTTGCCGATACGTCCCCGGGCAAGCTGAAATTGGGGAGGGTCGATAAGGCCACGTTATGGGCACGCCCGATTCCTGATTCCAGCATACCTCCGCACCACACCGGAATTGAGCGGCCCTGGCAAACATCATGAACCTTCCGGGACTCGGTGTGCCCGGATACCCGGCCCAACTTGATATTGACGATCCTGCAGGCCCCCGCATCAATGGCCTTTCGCGCATCCTCGGCGTCCAGGATCGATTCGTCAAGACAGATGGGCGTCCGGATCGAATTCTGAAGGCGAATGTGATCAATGATATCATTCCAGGCCAGAGGTTGCTCAATCATTAACAGGCCGAACTCATCCAACCTTCGAAACAGGTCAAGGTCGCCCAGCGAGTAGGCCGAGTTGGCATCGCACATGAGCAGGATTGCGGGAAAGTGCCGGCGGACTTCCTCGACGACTTCCAAGTCCCAACCCGGTTTGATCTTGATCTTGATCCGCCGGTAACCCGCTTTGAGTTCGTTTTCGATCTTTTGGAGAAGATCTTTAACGGTCTTTTGAATTCCGATAGATACCCCGCATTCGATGAATGGGCGAGTGCCTCCCAGCAATTGCCACAGCGGTCTTCCCAGGAGGCGGGCCTGGAGATCCCAAAGAGCTGTTTCCAGGCCGGCCTTCGCCATGTTGTGTCCTCGAATAGGCTTGAGCAAAGGGGCTACTTCGAGAGGATGCTGGAGTTCACACTGAAACAGCGGAGGAACAATAAAGTCTTTGAGGATGTGCCAGGCAGTTCCTGTCGATTCATGATTGTAGAACGGTCCCTCCGGGGATGTGACTTCTCCGTATCCGACCGCCCCCTCTCCAAAGGCCCGCACAAGAATGATGTGCCGGATCGTAGTAAGCCCAAAACTGGTTTCAAACGCCGAAACCAACGGCATCTCAATCAAACGCAATTCAATCCGATCAATTTTCATTTGAATTGGACACTGATTTCCACGGATAACACGGAAACCTTTTGACTAAGACTAAACTGCCTTATACCAAGACAAATTTCCCTTCAGATCATTATCATAAATCTTACGCCGGTATTCGGCCTTTGGCCCAAAATTCAGCAATAGGCCAACTTCAATCAGATCAGTTATTTCTTTGTGCTTGAGGTCCACACTCTTGTTCCGTGTTCTCCGCGTTCATCTGTGTCCTAACTGCTATAGCCGCAGAACTAGCTGTGTCAGCAGTGCTGCCCGTGGCACCAGGCTGGAAATGAGCACATGCTCGTGGAGGGCATGGGGACCATCGCCATCCGGGCCCAGCCCGTCCAACGTGGGAACACCCATCGCAGCCGTGAAGCAGCCATCACTGCCGCCGCCGGTCGATCCTTCCTTGAGATCTACTCCCAATTCTGCCGCCAGGACTCGAGCCTGCTTGAACAGGTTGACGATCTGAACAGACCTCTCTAAAGGTGGCCGATTCATGCCCCCCTTAATTTCGAGGCGAACGGATGGGTTCCTTGGAAGAAGCTCGAATATTCGTTGAGAGAGCCGCTCGCCGCCAGCCACACTGGACACCCGGACATCCACTTCGATTTCCGCAAAATCCGCTACGACATTGGAGCGCGTACCGCCGCGAACAGTTCCCACGTTCACAGTTGTTCCTTGTGCCGGGTCGATCAACCTGTAAAGCTCTTGAATCTGGCGGGATATTTCTTCAATGGCACTGGCGCCGCGCTCGAAATTAACACCGGCGTGTGCAGCGACGCCTCGTGCCGTGATCCGGAAAACGCCAACTCCTTTGCGAGAAGTCTTTAGAGCCCCACCCGGAAGGCAGGGTTCCAGAACCAGGGCTGCATCGCTTTGGCTCCCTTCACGCTCAATATGAGGAAGCGCAGAATGACTGCCCGTTTCCTCATCCGAAACCAGGAACACCGTGACTGGCCGTCTAAGATGGTCAGCATTGAACGAGAGGAATTTCCCCAATGCCAGCAAGAGGGTCAATCCGCCTCGCATGTCGAGGGCGCCCGGGCCATAAAGCTTCCCGGCTTCGACTCGTGCTGGCCGCTTCCGGGATTCGCCAATTTCCCATACCGTATCCAGGTGTCCCAACAACAGCAACTGCTTCTTTCCCTCAAGATCAGGGCCAAAACGAGCGATGAGATGATCTCCTGCATCCGATGCCGGGAGGATCTCAATTCGAGCCCCGAACCCGCTAAACCGGTCGGCGAGGTCTTTACTTAAGGCATCAAGAGCCGGCTTTGATGTGCTGGGTGTGTCGTGGTTTGTCAGTTCCACAAGCCACTGAATCATCTGCGGCTCGAGGGATTGAAAGAACGAGAGAAGTTGAGGACCGGTTGGAGGAACCATTGGAATTCACCCGCGTGCAACCTGGTGGGCTGTTCGGTCTCTTCAGATTTTCCGTTTGTAGACGTCGCGACGGTGGCCGATCCTAAGGATCAAAACATCATTTTCCAGAATAGCGAAAATCACCCGATAGTCGCCGATGCGATACTTACGAAGACCTGCAAATTGCCCCTTGAGGACCGGGTAGTTTTCTGGTTTCTTAGACAACTCCTCCTCAATTTGGTCAAGGATCCGTGTAGCCTCCACCTTTGACAACTTCTTCAGATCGCGGTGAACTGACTTTTTGTAGGTGATGCTATATGCCAAGCGATTTTCTCAGTTCTTTTCCCGAAACAATCGGATCGGTTTTGTCATGCAGCCGGTCAAGGGCAATCTGAATGTCCGCATAGTCTTCAATGTAAGACTCTAACGCCTTTTGGATGATGTAGGAACGCGGCCTCTCAGTTTCCTTAGCGATGCTGTCGAGCTGCTCGGCAAGTGTCTTTGGCAGTCTGACAGATATTCCTGTATTCATTTGTCACCTCTTTTCCTAATTGTATCACAGCTTGAGCAGATTAATGCGGAGCTAGTCCGGGTCAAACTGGTCGCCGTTCGGGGGACAGCGGTCCCACGATCGGATCCCACACTCACCCCCCAGGGCCACCATTTTCATACGTTGTGGTGACCTGAAAAAGGTCATGGGGCACTCTTATGAAAATGGCCTGAAGGGCCATGAGAAAATAGCCCAGGGCACAGCGGGCGAGTAGCAGGAGCCAGCAGGCGAGGTGCCGGTGGGCACCGCCGACCGCGACGCCCTGGGACTAAGATTCCGAAATAGAGCTCAACTCCTCGATCAGGCGCGGGAAGCCCGCCCGCGCCTGATCGAGGAGTAAGAGTCGGGGGTATACTCGGCGATAAAATATCACATTCAAATTCGCATCCGATTGGATTTTTCGATTATGGTATAGTCTTAGCGGATGGCTTGGGTATTGTCCTCTTGACCTACAGTCTCTTCATGTTATGTTTTCTTTTTCTCGCTACTGGATTAAGTGTCCGTGGCTTGTCACGATCGCTCTGAGCATTCAGTCAATCATGCCTCTCAAAGTTAGAGGAGACTCCATTACACCGGCGGCCACGGACTCCTGGGTCCAGCAGGTCCTTGCTGAACTTTCCCTTGAAGAACGTGTGGGGCAATTGGTGATGCCCGCATTCCGCGGCATCTACCTGCATGACTCCAGTCCCGGTTTTCTGGAGATTGAGAGGCAGATCCGCGATAACCACGTTGGCGGGTTCATTCTCTTCGCCGGGGATGTATATGAGTCCGCCAGCCTCATTGACCGGATGCAAGCTCGGACCAAGGTCCCTTTGTTGATTGCCTCGGACTTCGAGCGGGGAGCGAATTTCCGCATTCGAGGGACGACCTCGTTCCCCTGGAACATGGCTATAGGGGCCACCGGATCGGAGGACTGGGCTTTCCGCCAGGGTCAAATCACCGCACAGGAAGCTAAGTCCATTGGCGTTAATTGGATTTTTGCCCCCGTCCTCGATGTAAACAGTAACCCTCATAATCCTGTCATCAATATTCGCTCGTATGGTGAAGATCCTGCACTGGTCGCACGCTTGGGCGCTGCCTTTGTCCGGGGGGCCCAGCAATCCGGTGTTCTGGCCACTGGCAAACACTTCCCAGGGCATGGGGACACCAGTGTGGATTCCCATCTGGATCTTCCCACTGTCTCCGCCACCCGCGATCGTCTTGAACAGGATGAGCTCATCCCTTTCAAGAGAGTCATTGACTTGGGGGTTGGCGCCATCATGACCGCTCACTTGGCGGTGCCCTCCCTGGAGCCTGATCCCAAAATACCGGCAACCCTGTCCTACCATGTTTTGGGCGAATTGCTCGAGCGGGAGCTGGGCTTCACCGGACTTGTCGTCACTGATTCGTTGACAATGGCCGGACTGGACAAGGAGTTCTGGACTGGAGATGCTGCAGTGCGCGCAGTGAAGGCGGGGGTCGACATGCTCTTGGATCCTCCGCTCCCGGACGTAGTTATCCAATCCCTTTTGCAGGCAGTACGCCTGGGCGAGATCAGCGAGGAGCGGTTAAATCACTCCGTCGAAAAGGTCCTTCGAACCAAGGCCCAGTTGGGGCTGCAAACCCCGCAACGGGTGGAGATCAACGAGATTAGCCGGGTCGTGAGCAGCCCCGAACACCAACAGCTTGCCCAGGCAATGGCCGATGCCTCTGTTACCTTGTTGAGAGACTCCAAGCCACTGTGCCCCCTGGATGTTCGAAAGCTCCGCTCCGCTTATGTGTGTCTGATTCTGGGGCGGGACCAGCACGAAGATACGGGCGTTTTCCTCCAGGAACTCAAGTCCCGAATCGAGGATTTGACAGTCGATACAATTTCCTCTGCCAGCACAGACTACGCGCTGAATCAGGCGATCAACAAGGCCAAGCGCAGCGATTTGATTATCAGTGCCATTTTTCTGCGAATAGTGACCGGCACGGGCACCGTTGAACTGCCGGAACGGCTGGGGCAGTTCATGACCCGGCTTTTCAAACTGGAGCGGCCATTGGTGACAACCGTTTTGGGAAGTCCGTACCTGTTGGAACAACTCAATGCAGTTCCAACTTGCTTCTGCACATTCAGCAATGCCGACGTTTCTCAGCGGGCTGCAGTAAAAGCCCTGTTTGGGGAAATCCCAATTCAAGGCAAGAGCCCGGTAGCCGTCCCCGGCTTTGCCAAGCTTTACGATGGAATCCAACGCCCCAGGCTTGATATGACCCTAAAGCCCACGGTGGGGGACAGCAAGCCATCGTCTTCTTCAAATCGGCGGGCCGATTGGGGGATCCGCCTTGAAGTCCTGGATACACTCATGCACCAGAGCATCCGCAAGCACATCTTCCCGGGCGCTTCCCTGGCAGTGGGATACCGGGGGCGGCTGATTTACCAAAAGGCTTTTGGGCGGTACGAATATTCTGAGACGTCTCCAGCCGTTACCACCAAGACTCTTTATGACCTGGCTTCGTTAAGCAAAGTGATCAGCACCACCACTCTGGCGATGCAGCTGGTCGATCAAGGCCTGCTCGATCTGGATTATCCTCTGACCCGCTTCTACCCGACATTTACGGGTGGCGCTAAAGAGAAGATCACTATTCGGCATCTGTTGACTCATTCTTCCGGATTGCCCGGTCACCTGCCCTTTTACAAAGACACGCGAGGGAAGGTTCAATTCGTGCAAAAGGTCCTTCAGACTCCCCTGGAATTCGAACCTGGTTCCAAGACCGTCTACAGCGACCTCGGCATCATTCTCCTCGGCGATATCATTGAGAAGCTGACTGGTAAACCTTTGGATACCCTGGCTCAGGAGAAGATTTTTGGGCCTTTGCAGATGAAGCACATTCTGTACAATCCATCTCCCGAACTCAGAGACGGGATTGCCCCGACGGAAAAGGACCCATGGCGAGAGCGACTGGTTCATGGTGAGGTGCATGACGAGAATGCTTTTGCAATGGGCGGCGTTGCCGGTCATGCAGGCCTATTTGGCGATACTGGAGATCTCTCGGTTTTCTGCCAGACGCTGCTCAACGGTGGAGTCTACGATCATCGTCGGCTGGTCAAGAGGAGCACCCTGGAAGCGTTTGTGACCCGGCAGAATATGCCACCCGGCAGTAGCCGGGCTTTGGGCTGGGATACCCCCTCGGAAGGCAGTTCTGCAGGCAGCCAGTTCTCGGGCCAATCTTTCGGACACACGGGATTTACCGGGACTTCCATCTGGGTCGATCCCTCACGTCAACTCTTCATCATATTACTGACCAACCGGGTCTATCCGTCGCGCGAAAACACTGGGATTCAAGAAGTTCGACGTGAAGTCGCCGAACTGGTGGTAAAAGCTCTTGAACAATAATCCAGGGATTGAGGGATTAACCTTGAACGTTTAGACGTGTAACGGCCTGAAGGGCCGTTGGAGCCAAGCCCAGGGTAAAGCCCGCTACTGCGGGCGAAACCCTGGGTACCTGGCCGCTGGGCGGCGCGCCCTGAAAGTGGCGCAGGAGGCGGGCGATGGCTCAGTCTCTGGCCAAGATTTATATTCATCTCATTTTCTCAACAAAGAGGCGGGAACGCTTCCCGTTCGATGCCATTCGTTCCGACCTTCAGGCCTACGTGGCTGGTATCCTGCGTGACCTGGAGTCACCGGCCCTTGAAATCATGAGCGAACCAGAGCATATGCACATCCTGTTTCTTCTCTCACGCACTCAAACCATCAGTGACGTGGTGGGTCAAGTCAAACGTGGTTCTTCCGCATGGTTAAAGACACGACGACCTGACTATGGCCAGTTCCATTGGCAGAACGGTTTTGGTGCTTTTTCTGTAAGCCAGTCTGCCGTCGAGGAGGTGCGAGAATACATCCGCGATCAGCGGGAGCACCATAAACAGGTGACTTTCCAGGAAGAGTTTCGCACTTTTCTCCGGCGCTACGAGGTAGAATTTGATGAGCGCTACATATGGGACTGAGTGTGTCCTGCGACCTTACTGGCCGCAAGGAAACGTGCAAAGTTCACCCAGGGTTTCGCAACGCTTCGCTCTGCTCAACCCTGGGCTAATCTGCTGCGGCCCCTTGGGCCGCTTGGCCGTGTGAATAGGATTTAAGAATTCCAGCAGTGGACCTGCAAATCAGTTCCGTGCTGCGACCAATGGTGCTGGATTTTCATCCGCGTGGGTGTCCTTGACAAAGGGGCATGAGGCACTCTTGTGAGATTCGTACTCGTCCTCGAGTTCGAAAGACTCAAACCTGACGACGAGAACGACGACAGACATGGCCTGATGGGCTATGAGCCGTTAGGGAGAAGAGATGTCTTTGATGCTCGATGAGATCCGGCAGCAGCCGGATGCGCTCAGGCGGACGCTGGAAGAAGAGGCCCCCAGAGTACTGAAGTATGGCAAGTATCTAGCATCGCAATCATTGCGCGTGATTGTCCTGGTTGCACGAGGGTCCTCGGACAATGCCGCCTTGTTTGGAAGGTATTTGCTGGAAATGACCACCGGCATCCCCGTCTCCCTTTCAGCCCCTTCCCTTCATACACTGTATCAGACCCGGTTACAGCTGAAACATTGTCTCGTGGTTGGTGTCTCGCAATCCGGCGAAGGGACCGACATTAACCGGGTTCTGGAGAATTCCAGGAAAAGTGGCGCTTTGACCCTGGGCATCACCAATGAACCTCGATCTACCATGGCCGGCCTTGCGGATGAGGTTTTCTTGATTCGGGCGGGCAAAGAACGGAGCGTGGCCGCCACCAAAACCTATACCGGACAACTACTCATATTTTATCTGCTGGCAGCAGCGCTTCAGGGAGGCAGGGGAATAGAAAGACTATCCAGTATTCCAGAACTGGCCGCAAACTCGTTGAGCCTGGAACCCCGAATTGCGGGGATGGTTGGCCGATACCGATTCATGGACCATTGTGTCGTGGTGGGGCGAGGACTGAATTACGCCAATGCTTACGAACTAGCCATCAAACTGATGGAGACGTGCTACATCGTCTGCGACCGGTTCTCCTCGGCAGACTTCGTGCACGGTCCTGTCGCCATAATCGAGAGAGACTTCCCCGTGATTCTATTTGTCCCTCCCGGCAGGACGTTCAAAGACCTCTCCCAACTGACATACAGGTTGAAGAAACTGAAAGCTGAGACGATTGTGATTTCCGGCAATCCAGCGGCACTCAAGTGGGCCACGCAGGCTATTCAGATTCCGGATAAGACCGATGAGTTCCTGACACCCATTCCTTACATCATCCCCGCACAACTTTTTGCTGCCCTACTGGCGGAGGTAAAGGGATTGAGCCCTGACAAGCCGAGGTCACTCAAGAAGGTCACCAAGACATTGTGAATTCTGAATTATGAACTATGAAAAACAAGGGATAGTAAAGGACAAGGAGTGAGGAATGTCTTAAAGTTCAAAACTCAGAAATCATAATCCAGAATGAGTCTTATGAAAATACGGTTCTGATGGAGGGTCGCGCGGGTGACCACTGTCACCTGTCGCGACCGTGGCCCCGACGGAGCGGGGCCCTCCAGCATTCTCATCGACCGTGTTGACCTAAAATGGTCATGGCGCACTCTTATGAACAAACTATTGACTGAAGAGAGAAACCCCGCCTCAGTTGATATCGATTTGCTTTCCACCGAGGAGATGCTGAAGGTCATTAACCGCGAGGATCAAATTGTGCCCCTGGCGGTCGAGAAGGAGATTTCGGCAATTGCCGGGGCCATTGATCTGGCAGTGGAGGCTCTGAAAGTTGGCGGGCGCCTGTTTTATGCGGGTGCCGGAACCAGCGGTCGGCTGGGAATCCTTGATGCTAGCGAGTCCCACCCCACCTTTAGTGTGAGCCCCTCGTTAATCCAGGCGGTCATTGCCGGTGGGATGCGTGCCACTCATCTGCCGATGGAAATTGCTGAAGACGACGCAAGAGCAGGTGCAACTGCCATGCAGAAGAGACGAGTCAGCTCCCGGGATGTGGTGGTTGGAATTGCTGCCAGTGGCAGGACCCCTTACACTCTTGGTGCTATGCGTTACGGGAAGAAAGTGGGGGCCCGCATCGTCAGCATTACCTGTAATCCTCGCTCGGAAATGGCCGCACTGGCCGATGTGTCGATCGCCCCGGTGGTCGGCCCGGAGGTCATTACCGGCTCAACGCGGATGAAAGCGGGGACGGCCCAGAAGCTGGTGCTGAACATGATCAGCACCGGGATCATGATCAAGCTCGGGCATGTCTACAGTAACCTGATGATCAACGTCCAGATGAAGAACAGCAAGTTGCGCGAGCGGGGACGCCGGATTATTATGGCCATCGCGGGTGTAGACTCCAGGACGGCCAGTCACGCCATGAGACAGGCCCACGGGAACCTTAAGGCGGCCATTGTCATGCTCCTTAAGAAGGAACCGGCGGCGCCAGCCTTGGAGCGATTAAAGCGTACAGGGATGAACCTAAGGAAAGCTTTGGAAAATGAGTAATATGGAATGGGCGGCTTCAGTGGCCAGAGGGGTAGCCACGATTAATTCGCTTCCTGAATCAATCGTGGGTTTTTCAAATGGGCCATAAAAGCCCACGGTTACTGGGTTGGACGACCGTCCCTTCAGGGCAATAACCGTGGCTTCCAAAACCGGGTTTTATTAGATTACCCCATGACCTTTCAAGTTCACCACCGCTGATAAAAGAATTCCCCCTTAACCAAAAGGGGGAGGGGCGGTCGCAGACCGCCAGGGGGTTGTCCTCGTAGCGGACGGGACCGGCAGATTCCGACGAAGACCACCTCTGGCCATTTAAGCCGGCCCTTTCTTAAGGGGGAATTCTTCGGCATCCTCCTTCCCATGGAGGTTTTCCTTTGAATTGGACTATTTGATGGTAGAGGGTCCTCGACTAGCCATATTTGCCAGAAAAGTCATCACTCCGGAGACTGTAATCCCTGATGGAGTCGTGTGTGTCGAGGGGGAGAAAATCCTCCAAGTCGGCAGGTGCTCTGATGTGAAGTTCCACGAAGAGGAATTCCAAAAGTATCAATTCCCGGATCAGGTTCTCGTCCCTGGATTCATTGACCTTCACGTGCACGGCGGCGCAGGCCGGAGCTTCATGGAGGGCAGCAAAGAGGCGGTGGAAGTTGTCTGCAGGCACCTGTCCAGGCACGGAAGCACTGCCTGCCTGGCGACCACTGTCAGTGCTTCACCCATCGCCACCATTCAAGCCGTCGAGAGTCTGGGCAAGCATGTAGGCCAGGATCTTGGCGGAGCGACCATTGTCGGCCTCCACCTGGAAGGGCCTTTCATCAGCGAGGCCAAGAGAGGAGCTCACCTGCCAGCGTTCATTCGCCCGCCTTCGGTCCGCATCTTTGACGAACTCCTGAGAATCTCCGGAAATACCATTAAGCTCATAACCCTGGCCCCTGAGCTGGACGGGGCAATTGAATTCATCAAGAACGCCCGGAGCAAGGGCGTATTTGTTTCGCTCGGCCATTCCAACGCCACGTACGAAGAGGCGCTCCGGGCCATTGATTTGGGTGCTTCCCAGGCGGCTCACAGCTTCAACGCTATGCGGGATTTTAACCATCGCGAACCGGGGATCCTGGGAGCCATCCTGACTGACAGAAGGGCCTGGGCTGAGATTATTGCCGACGGCGTCCATGTGCACCCTGTCGTTCTTGACATCCTGGTACGCTGCAAGGGTGTGCGCAAGACGATCCTCATCACTGACGCCATTACAGCCGCAGGTATGCCGGACGGCCAATATCAACTGGGCGGCTTGACCGTGAATGTGTCTCAGGGCATTTGCCGCAATGTAGAAAACCAATTGGCAGGAAGTACTCTTACGCAGCAGCAGGCTTTGAAAAACGTGGTTCAGTGGACAAAAACCGCTCTGGAAGAAGCCCTCTATATGTGTACACTGAACCCTGCTGAGGCCGTTGGGATTAACTCCAGGAAAGGATCTCTCGATGCGGGAAAAGATGCGGACCTGGTAGTGCTTGATTCTGACCTGGAAGTCTATGCCACACTCTCGATGGGTAAATGGGTCTACCGGAAATCTCAAGGGAGTACGACAGATAGGTGAGTGGTAGGGCGGGTCGGGGGCTCTGCGCACGACTGAAACGCGCACAGGAGCGCGCGTTCCACCTAGGCATGAGAAGGTGTGATAAAATGCGCCCGGTGTGGGCACCGGGCCTCCATTGCGTCCGTAAGCCGTTGGATTTCATTGGAGGCCGTGTGCCCTCACACGGCGTTTTTCCGGAATTTCGAAATTTTTCACACCTTCTGACTCTAACCAATGAAGTTCAACTACAAATCTGCCGCATACCTCGATCTCCATCTGGACTATACCAATGAAGCTCTCTGTGGTGATTCCTGTTTACAATGAAGTCAATACAATTGCGCAGATCCTGGAGCGTGTCAACAACGTCGAGATCGACAAGGAGATCATCGTCGTGGATGATTTCTCGACCGACGGCACCCGGGCGGCCTTGAAACAGCTGAAGGACCGTTACCCCAACATTGTCATCTTCCATCAACCCTTCAACATGGGTAAGGGCCGCGCTCTGTGGCGTGGTTTTGAAGCCGCGCGAGGCGACTACGTGATCGTTCAGGACGCCGACCTGGAGTATGATCCCCAGGATTATCGTCAGTTGCTGCGGCCGCTGGAAACCGGCAAAGCCGACGTCGTGTATGGTTCGCGGTTCATCACGACCCAGGAACATCGGGTGCTCTACTTCTGGCATTCGGTCGGCAACGTGGTCTTGACTATGCTTTCCAACATGATGACGAATTTAAACCTCTCGGATATGGAGACCTGCTACAAGGTGTTTCGCCGCGGGTTGATCCAATCCATAATCCTGGAGGAAGACCGGTTCGGATTCGAGCCTGAGATTACCTGCAAGCTTTCAAGAATGCGCATCCGGATATATGAGGTGGGCATTTCTTACCATGGCCGAACCTATGAGGAAGGCAAGAAAATAGGAATGAAAGACGGCGTCCGGGCCTTGTGGTGCATCCTCAAGTACCGGATCAAGCCTCTAAAACTAAGACCTGTGGCGTTCCCTGCTGGTGACCAGGAACTGCCACAGAAACACTGAGTCACCAAGCTGTGTCTGGCGACAACTGCATGTATAAATCACAAAGGCCTGATGTAGTCTGCAGCTTCAACCAAAAACCGAACGCAGAGGCGCAAAGGCGCAGAGAGCAATCCTGACTGTACGGAGATGGGCGAACTTTGATCAATCCCAAAATTATTCCTATGATTCTGACTTATGGGGGCATATCTGCTGCTCCCCGTGTACTAATTCTTCTCTGCGCCTTTGCGCCTCTGCGTTTAGTTTTCTATCCTCTTTACTTTGAGAGATTGTTGGGAGGCAGACTCCACTTTGAATCCCGGTCTTATTCCTTATGGACAAGCTTCTGATCCGCGGTGGCAGGCCGCTCCACGGCAGAGTAAGCATCAGCGGGGCAAAGAACGCCGCTTTGCCAGCTATGGCAGCTGCCTTATTGACGGACGAGGAGGTAATGCTTCGAAATCTTCCTTGCGTTCGGGATATCCAGACCACTGGCAGGTTGTTGCTTGAGCTGGGGTGTGAAACAGACTTAAAAAGCCTGGCCTCGACCCATTCTGCCAGAATTCGCGCCAGGACCATTACCTCTAGCGAAGCTCCTTACGAATTGGTGAAGACCATGCGTGCCTCAGTGCTGGTGTTGGGGCCGCTACTGGCCCGTATGGGGCATGCAAAAGTTTCTCTTCCGGGAGGGTGCGCCATCGGCGCCCGGCCCATTGATCTCCACATCAAGGGATTAGAAAAACTGGGAGCGACTCTTCAGATCGAGCACGGATTTGTTGAGGCTAGGGCCGATCGGCTGAAGGGAACGACGATCTCGTTTGACCGCATCACAGTCACGGGAACTGAAAACCTCATGATGGCAGCTGTTTTGGCAGAAGGTGAGACTCTTTTGTACAACGCGGCCTGCGAGCCGGAAGTCTTGGACCTGGCCGTTTTGTTGAGAAGTATGGGGGCCAGAATTGAAGGCGCGGGAACCAGCGTCATTCGTATTCGAGGCGTGGAAAGGCTAAGCGGCACCGAGCACACGGTCGTCCCAGACCGAATTGAAGCAGGGACATTTCTGGTAGCTGGCGCAATCACCAGGGGGGAGATTGAAGTATGTAATTGCCAGCCCGGTCATTTGACAGCGGTGACTGAGAAGCTGGAAGGGACCGGCGTCCAACTGGGCAGAACATCTGAAACCTCTTTGAAGGTAGCCGCCCCAAGAGGAGTCCTCTGCCGCGATGTCACGACGCGGGAGTACCCCGGTTTTGCGACCGACATGCAAGCGCAGTTTATGGCCCTGATGACTCAGGGCTCGGGGACTTCAGTCATAACCGAAACCATCTTTGAGAACCGTTTTTTGCATGCCAGTGAACTAGTACGAATGGGCGCCAGCATCAAGATCGAAGGCAATCGTGCCGTGGTTTCAGGGGAGACTCAGCTCACTGGTGCGAAGGTGCTGGCTTCCGATTTGCGGGCCAGTGCCTCTCTAGTCCTGGCGGGGCTGGTGGCCGAAGGAGAGACCTTGATCGATCGCGTTTATCATCTAGACCGCGGCTACGAACGGATCGAGGAGAAACTCAAAGGTCTGGGCGCCGATATAGAACGGGTCAGCTAGTTTGCATTTCTTACCGCCAAGGCTTAACGCTGTCTTTGGCCGCAGCCAAAAACTAAACGCAGAGACGCAAAGGCGCAGAGAAGAATCCGAAACGCAGAGGGTCGGGATAAACACTGTTGAACCAGAATCAAAGCGATAAGTGTCGGAATAGAGATTTCACCACCTGAACCCAGGTCCAGGCCAGGAACCTCTCCTCAGTCCCTTTGCCCCAAATACCCATCTCTCCACAAGGGTACAATCAAAACTGGCGGGCACCGACGAACCGCAGAGCAGTTCCATTTTTCAGCCCGGCTTGAACAACTCAGCTTAAGACCAACCGCAGATCCAGGCAGGCAAGGTTCTTATGCTCTATTCTTTGTGCCTTCGTGTTTCTGTGGTGAGAAATCCGGGCCAGGGCTTCCAGCGTCTTACAAATTTCTCTGCGTCTCCGCGTCTCTGCGGTTAGGTTTTGGTAGCGGCCAACGGCCTTGCTGGGTCTTGGTACGTTAGAACTCCGAATTACGCATTATGAAGGAAAATTCGCGGATTTCGTGTCTTTCGTGGCAGACAATAAAAAAGCGGGAAGCACCTGTTGGCACTTCCCGCATCATATAAATGTCCAATTGGATCGAGTCGTCTGCTATTCCAGCGGCAAGCCTTCAAAGAAACCGCTGGTTCCCGAAGTACTGTAAACTCGGGACACTACCACCAGTAGTTGTCCATTGCTGGAATCAATTTCAACTGGCCCGAAGTTCTGTGACACACCCAGGCTTTCCAGAATATTCTGAGTGTTATAGAACCCATGGGCTGGTATGACCAGGCCAGGCATCTGACCCTGGACGTTCCCATCGCTGTCGTGCATGACGATGTCTACGGTAGCATCCTGGTCCCCGGTGTTGACCACCACCAAACTGGACTTGAAAACTCCTACGTTCGCGGTGGATCCCACCAGGAGATGGGCTGCTCCCTGGGCCTTGCTGACGGCAAACCCTGGATCGTTGGTGACATTGTCAATCTCGGAAGTCCAGGCGATCACAGGCTGGTTAGACTCCAGCTTCAGGTATCCCTCGGTCACATCCGGCATGCTGGAAAGCTGCCTCACGATGCTGTTGATTTGCGTGAGTCCCTTGGCTGCTACAGTCACCGGCATTGCCCCCACTTCCTGACCGTCCTTGTTGATCAATCGGACCGTTACGCTGGCAACAGAATCGGAGACGTTGTTAATACCAAGGTTGGTCCGTAGTTGGGCCGTTTCCACAACGTGAGGGATGATCGGGGTCAATGAAGCCTCTGTGTAATTGATCCCTTCGAAGAACCCGCCTGACCTGTTCTTGCTGGCCACACGGGAAGCTGCAACCAACAAATTCCCGTTCAACGAATTGATTTCAATAGGTCCGTAATTATCGGTAACCCCGAGGCTGCCCAACACATTGTCGTAGGTCAGGATCCCATTCGGAGCGATAGACAGCGGGTCGTGCGTCTCGCCCAGGATTGAACCATCCACGCCGTAAGCCTTCAACCCGACCTGGGCCGCGGTCATCCCCAGGTTCATGATAACGAGGGAGGATGTGAACTTGGAGGTGTTGGCAGCTGATGGAATCAGGATCTGCGTACTGCCGGTACGCTTGCTGATCAGGATACTGGGATCGTTAGTGGAATTGTCGATCTGAGAGGCCCATGCACTGACCGGTTGATCGCTCTCGAGGTAAAGGTTCCCCTCGATTTCCTGGGTACCCTGGGTCAGCGAGCGGATTACGCTGTTGATCTGAGTCAGGCCTAGAGGCGGAACCTGATACGTATTTGCACCCATGACCAGCCCGTTCTTTCCGACCAGTGTAACAGTGACATTGGCGATACTGTCAGAAAGGTTGTCGATTCCCAGGTTGGTCCGGATACTGGCATTCTCCGCCACAGAGGGGACGAAAATGGCCGCGCTGGAAGGTTTCGCAAGCTGATTGATGCGGTCTCCAGTCTTGAACGTCAAGACGTCAGATGATGCCTGCTGGCTGCCGCAGGACACTCGAATCCGGTAATGATAGACAGTTGAAGGAGGCAGGTTCGTGAGTGCCGCACTGTGTTCGGTAGCCTGATTATTCTGGGCTAAGCTCCCGTTCATAGTGTTTCCAGTCCCGTAGTCCAGGGTTCCTCCACTGACCATATTAGTGGACCAGTTGATCGTGACGCTTGTAGGCGACAAATTAGACAAGGTAATTTGAACAAACTTCAAGGTGGCGTTGGGTTCAGCGTTGGTTTGAAAATTCAGAACGTCCGACTTGACGATGTTGCCTGAAGGATCCTTGACAACAACTTGGAAGTAATATTTCGTGGAACTGGAAAGACCACTCAGTCGCACACTGTGGGAGGTGGAAGAATCATTAGTAAAAGAAGTCGAACTACCAAGGCTTGGGGTCTTTCCATAGTCAACGTCCGCAAAGGCCAGCTTGTCCGTGGTGAAGGAAATGATCGCGGAGATGGCAGAGAGGCTATCAACAGATATTTTAGAGATCACCGGTAGCCCTGAGTCTGAGCCGGCTAACGTAGCGAATGTGTAGTCTCCGGAAGTCGCCATGTTTCCAGCCGCGTCCTTGGACTTTACCCGGTAATGGTAGGTGGTCGATGCCGTCAGTCCCGCGAGCGTAGTACTGTGCGATGTCACAAGCGTCGTGTTCAGTGTGCTGCTTGATCCG
>JBGOTQ010000117.1:0-19493 GCA_041476565.1 Terriglobia bacterium
CCTTCTCCCAGGAGTAGTCAGTTGCCACAAATGAGTGGCAACGATCGCTCAGGGAGCGACAATCCCAGTTGGCTACCGATAGAATCTTGGCGGCAAGGTCCTCCGGGTCTCCGGGTCGCGCCAGTGCGCCCACCTCGGGAGTAATCAGAGCGCGCGAGCCTCCCTCCGCGACACCGACCACAGGCAGCCCACAAGCTAATGCCTCAATAGTGGCTATGCCAAAAGTCTCATTACGGCCCGGCATTATAAAGACATCCGAAGACGCGTAAACTCGGGCAAGGTCTTTGGGTGAATCAATATGTCCCAGGTACTTTACGCCCGAATGCTCCACTCCATAGCGTTTGATTTTCTTCCACTCTGGTCCGCCCCCTGCGACCAGCAAAACATAATCATCCGCTGATATCCGTGAGTAGGCCTTTAAAAGAAGGCCGACCTCTTTCTCAGGGCTAAGGCGACCCACGTACAGAAGGATCTTCCGAGCCGGATGAATTCCAAGACCCTGTCTAAACCCTGGATCTCGTCGGCTCGGGCTAAAGGTGGCAAGGTCGACTCCGCACGGCACCGTTTCGACTCGATCCACACCTAGATCCCTTAGTTTGGGAGCCATTGACTCATTGAGAATCAAAGTTCGAGTAAAGTGCCGGTAGAGAAGGCTCACATAGAACGAAGCTGCTCTTTCGCAAAGTGATGCAATCGGTCGTCCTGCATTTCTAGTGATGTGACGAACGCAGGCTGGCAGGTCGAAATGATAGACTCCAATGACAGGGGCCCTGCTTTTCCTGGTGGCAAGAAATGCTGCCCAGGGCAGCGTGAATTGACAGTTGAGTTCGATTAAATCAGGAGCCTCCGCCTCAATTATTCTTGCCACTTTTACAATATTGGCTACGAGCCGAACTTTGGGGTAGAAGCTGCGAATACCCCGCACGTAGTAGATTCGGGAGCGACCTTGAACCACGAGCTTGTCCTCCCTGCCAGGAACCAGCAACACGTGTTCCATGGGCTGGGGCCGGGTGCTGACATAGCGCATCTTATTCTCAATGTAAGTTCTCACGCCACTGCTGGTCTCGGGAGAGTACAGAGCGACATCGCACAGCTTCATCACCTAATGACCCCCTCCTTCGGACAGTACCTGTTCGTAGCTATTCTCCAGGTATTCAAAGGCATGGGCCCAAGTCTTGCTTTCGGCGGAACGCCGCCCATTCGGCCCGAATTGCGAGCGAAACGGGGCGTCTTCAACCAAACGGTCCAGAAACGTACCAAACTCTTCCCTGCAATTGGCGAGGAGTCCTGTCTTATCGTGCTCAACGATGGTGCGCACGCCTCCGGCATTCATGGCCAGCACAGGAACGCCCGAGGCCATAGCTTCCAATGAAACGAGGCTCAAGGTTTCAGTGCTGGATGGCAGGGCAAAGATATCGGCTGATGCAAAAAGTGTAGATAGCTCTTCACCCTGCTTCCAACCAGTGAAAATGACCTGGGGATGAGCAAACTGCCTGATTAACCGTCGCCGCAAAGGGCCGTCACCGGTAATGACTAAGCGCACATTAGGCCAACGAGGCGAGGACATTGTGAACCAGCGCAGCAGCCAGGGCAGGTTCTTCTCTTTGGATACCCGGCCGACGTACAAAAGAAGAACGTCACCGGGTGCGACCCCCAGGGATTTTCGCAGCGGTTCACTTCTTTTTGCAGGGTGAAAGCAGGAACAATCAACACCACGATCAAACACCTCAACTCGACAAATGCCATTGGCTTCCAGAAACTCTTTCGTTTCCTGAGATGGCACGTAGGTGCGACTGCAATTGTTAAAAAGCCAGCGTAGATACCGCCACGCCTGGGGCTTGAACAGGCCGAAACCATAATAACCCAGGTAGTGAATGATATCGGTTTCATAAGAGGCTACGACAGGAACACGGTTTCTCCTCGCCCATTTCTGTCCAAAGAAACCCAGAACTCCCCAAGTCATAAGGTGAACCAACTCCGGTTCAAAAGCCTCAACTTGCGCTAACTTCTGCACATGAAACTTCCAATGAGGAAGAATGACCGGCATTTCTGGATAAAGAGGGAGAGGTAGGGCCTGAAACTCCACTACGTCGGTGCTCTGCTCATTGCTTTTGTATCGTGGGACCACCAGGAGGACTTGATGGCCGCGTGAGCGGAGATAGGGAATGAGTTTCCTTTGGGTCGTGACTACTCCATTCACTTGTGGGCTGTAAGCTTCTGAAAATAACGCAATCCGCATTGGATAACCTTGAACCTCTTAAGATGCTTTTAACATTTATTCGCGTTGCTTAACAATTTTTCCTCGATCGTATCCGCAGCGTTGCCGGGCCTGGTCTAGCCCACTGTGGAATCCTAGGTCCTTTAATTATAGTAGTTTACCTGTTGAGGTTTGTACAGATGCAGCACCTCCACCGAAGGTTAGAGAAGCCTTACAATGCCGCCAGTATATCAGATCTCCTCTAGAGGATTTGGCACGGTATCCATGGGGGTGCAATCAAAAGTGTGATCAAAAACTATAAGGGCTGGTTCGTCCCTGCGCCGTGGGGGTACGGCGTCTCCAATCGCCTGGAGGCGGGACGCCCCCGTCCCGTTTAACAGCGGCGGGTGTTGTGCATCAGTGACCACGCTCTCACTCGTGACTGCACCCTACCCAGGGAAAGTCCTCATGGAAATCTGTTATGATATGCCTCACTTTGTCATCCAGGAAGATTCAACTGAATCGTCCATGTCACCACTCAAAGGAGCATTCAAATGTTTCCCAATTGTGCCGTTGCAGTACAACGCAGACGAAGTCCTTGTGAAAGTGCAGTGATGACGGTCTGATTCTTATCTCGAGGTGGCCATGGACCCATATTTACAAGATCTTTGTTTTCTCAGAGAAAAGGTGGCGGATGAAGCGCGGTGGAGGTCGGAGTGCTTGAACCTGATTGCCTCGGAGAACGTAACCAGTCCCCTAGTCTCCGAGATGCTTGTCAATGATCTCTCGCATCGGTACGGGGACTACAAAGGCCTGGACCTGAAAGAGCGCAAGTACCGAGGTTGTCGTTACATTGTTTCGATCGAAGAGAAAGCGCACGAACTAGGCAAGAGGCTCTTTGGGGCTCGCTTCATGGATCTCCGTCCGCTTTCCGGACATGTGGCTGGCATTGCGGTCATCATGGCCCTGACAGAGCCGGGAGACTTGGTGATGGAACTGGATGAGGGGGGAGGGCATCGCCTCAATCAGAAACTCAGCTTGTGCTCTCTAGCCAGGCTAAGGACCCTCCCCATTCCTTTCGACCCACATCGTTACAACATCGATTTACAGAGGACCGAAGATTTGCTCCGGCGCGAAAAACCTCGGATTCTGATTCTAGGCAGCAGTCAGTTCCTTTTCCCGCATCCGGTCAAACAATTCCGGGAAATGATTGAACGGTTCTCCCCGGCAACAGTGTTGCTCTATGACGCCTCGCACGTTCTAGGACTCATCGCTGGAAGACACTTCCAACAACCCCTCGATGAAGGCGCAGACATCGTCTCCACGAGTACGCACAAGACACTGGGTGGACCCCAGGGAGGTTTGGTGTTTACGAACAGACTGGATCTGGCTGAGAAAGTTGGCGAGGCCATTTATCCGGCAATCGTAACCAACCATCATCTGAACCGATTGCCTGCCCTCGCGGTGGTATTCCTGGAGATGCTGGCGCACGGCCAGCGATATGCCGCTGCGGTCATTGCCAACGCCAAGGCACTGGCGAAGGAGATTCACAGGCGTGGCGTCCCCGTCGTCGCAGAAACCCTGGGATTTACTGAGTCTCACGCTCTTTTGCTCCAGGTTGCCCAGTGGGGAACGGGCAAAGACATCTCCGAGCGGCTTGAAGCCGCCAATATCATTGCCGGAGAGTGCAGATTGCCAGATTGCCTCGGGAAAGAGGGTATCCGCATGGGTTCGCAAGAAATGACTCGGTACGGTTTGACGTCAGCAGCGACAGCCAAAATCGCCGAATTAATCGTCGCGGCTTTGCGACAGGAGGCCCCCGTGGAGGAGATCAAAATGGAAATCAGAAGAATGCGCCAAGCCCTCGATCAGAATCCCTTTGATTTCAGTTTACATGAAACTAAACTCCAGGACGTATTAAGCTGAGAATCAAGGCGCTCCCTCCTCAATCAGGAGACTCCGTACTGAATGAAACAGCCAACGGTCCTTGTCATCGATATTGGCACAACGCTTGTTAAGGTGAGCCTTTTCGATTTCCACTGCCGGCAGATCGACAGAATCTCTTGCCCTCAAAACGAACCCGGCCTCAGTAACTCGTTCGATGCAGAGGCATGCTGGCAGGTGGTGCTGACGTGTTCCTCGCAGTTGTCTGCGCGGAACCTGAGTCGCCAGATCGTGGTGGTGGGGATCACCGGTTTCATGCACCTCGTGGTCCCAATGGACGCCAATGGGCAGGCTTTGCCTCTTCCGGCACCGGACTCAACCGTCCGGGGGTGTTTTAAACAAATGCTCGCCGAACTGGGTCCTGAGCCCATTTATGAAATTACGGGTTCGCGCCTGGACCCAACATCGGTCCCGCCCAACCTGGTAGCCTCTAATAAACGTTTTTCGGACATATACTCAAAGATTGCGACTATTCTTCCGGTCAAGGACTTTATTCGCTACCGGTTAACCAATGAGATTGCCACCGATGAAATCGATGCTTGTGGAACGATGCTCTACGCAGTGCATCGCCGAGGCTGGGATCCTGATCTGCTCTCTTACTGTGGCCTGCGCGGCGAGATCATGCCTCCGGTCCTTCATTGCACGACTCGTGGAGGAGTGGTGACACAAGCCGCCGCCAAAGCGCTGCAGATTCCGGCTGGAATTCCAGTATCTGTGGGGGGTGGTGACGACATCGAAATTATTGGTAGCGGCGCGGTTGGCGCCGGTGAGATATGCGAGCATGTTGGATCCACCGGGTCTTTTCTCCTGCACACCCAGACAGCCTCCACCGATCCCAAGTATCGCCTTGAACTCTACCCTGCGATTGCTCCAGGGAAGTGGGTGCTGGGAGGCTCTTGTTCAAACGTGACGCGGGCGCTGGATTGGTTCTTGATGGCCTCCGTTTACAGCCGCGGCGGCATGTTCGATTGGAGCCATGTGCAGGCAGACCTTACTGTTGCCTTGAAACAGATCGATTGCGACCGGCCTCTATTCCTGCCATACCTTTATGGAGAAAGGGCTCCAGTCTGGAATCCTGACTTGAAAGCTCGTTGGCTAGGGCTGCAGATTTCTCATACCCCGGCCGACCTCCTATTGGCTGTAATCGAGGGAGTGTGCTTTTCCTTGCGGGCAATTCTAGATGTGTACGGAGAACTGGGAATCCCGATAAATGTGGTCTGCTCTTCGGGTGGGCTGAACGATCTGGGCACCGCCGATCTTCGCGCGACACTTTACGGACACCCCGTTCGCCAGGTGAGAGGAGCCGACCCGACCTCCTTCGCGGCTGCCGCAATTGCCCTTGCAACACTTGGCGAATTATCCGATCCGCAAGAAGCAGCCGCCTGGTTGGATCTTGGCCCCTGTGTCGAACCGAAGCCGGAATGGGTAGCTACGCTGGAGAGAAGATACCAGCTTTTTTCAGAAGAAACCGCCGGGATGTTGACCGAGGCTGCTCAAATTGAATTGACGGGGAAGCCAAATTAAACGCCATGAGGATTGCAGAGAGGGTTCACTTGATAGGCAGCGGGTTGCTAGGAACCGGGATGTCGCATCCCGCCGACTGTAATGTCTATGCAGTCAACTGCGGCGGCGAACACGTGCTTGTCGATTCAGGAGTGGGACAGGAAACCGGTCAACTGGTGGCTAACCTGACTTCTGATGGCATCGAGGTGGAATATGTTCATAAGTTGTTCCTGACCCATGCCCATTTGGACCACAGCGGAGGAGCCAGTTTCCTGCGCAAGGCCCTTGGAGTTGAAGTATATGCCTCTGCCGCCTCAACCCGAGCGTTGGAGACGGGAGACGAAACCAGCATCAGCCTGGATGTTGCCAAACAGGCAGGCCTTTACCCCCCAGACTTTGAGTTTCGGGCCTGCTCCGTAGATCGGATTCTGAGCGGCGACGAGTGCTTCAGGGTGGCGGATTGTGAGATCACTGTTCTCAGTACACCGGGACACTCGCAGGACATGCTCAGCTACCTGTTTCGCACTCCCCAAGAAATGCTGCTGTTTAGTGGAGATACTGTATTCTTTGGCGGCAAAATATTGCTTTCAACCGTGACTGATTGCAGTGTTCAGGACTATGTCTCAAGCCTGAGGAAGCTGGCGACCCTGCAAATCGACGCGCTGTTTCCTGGACATGGACTTTGGGCGGTGAAAGAGGGAACGGCTCATTTGCTGGCCGCAACAAAACCGTTGGATCGTCTGTTGTTACCTCCCAATTTGCTCTGAAAAGGAGTTTCCGCATGAAGAATATCGCTATCTGCGGGGTGGGAAGGATTGGGAAATTCCACTTGCAGAGTCTCCTGAGTTTACGGGGGTGCCGGTTGTCTGGACTTTTCGACGCCAACCAGGAGGAACTCGACAAGCTGTCGAGAGACTTCTCGGTCCGTAAGTATCGTTCCTGGGACGAACTTGCCGAGGACAGCGCCACTGACGCTGTGGTCATCGCTACGCCTTCGGCTTCTCACCGCCAATACTGTTGTTCTGCGCTGGCGGCTGGAAAGCATGTGTTCCTGGAAAAACCCATGGCTGGGACCCTCGAGGACGCAACGGCCATTGTTCAAGCTGCCCACCGAAGCTCACGAATCGTGCAGGTGGGCTTTTGTGAGCGTTTCAATGTAGCTTACATTGAAGCAAAGCGGGCAATCAAAGAGGGGCGAATTGGACCTGTCAGGATGATTCGCAGTTCCCGCGTCGCTCCCTACGCTTATGGAAGCCCTGACTGGGAACTGGGCGTTCTGGACACAGCCGTCCACAATTTTGACCTGATTCTGTGGCTGGTGGAGGAGCTTCCGGCAACCGTGATCGCGAAAGGGGTCAACGTCTATGACGACTCCTTGATGACTCATGCCTGCGCGACAATCCTTTCTTTTGCCAAGGGGGCAATGGCAGTGGATTCCATTGCCTGGGTCCGGCAAGAGAAACATCCGCTCTCCTACTGCGCGCAGTCACAGATGTTCATCCAGGGAGGGCGCGGCTCCTTGGGCATTGATCACTCCTCCCGACCAGCCTGGGTCATGGACGAGCATTCATTTCAAAACATCGACACCGTCATTTTGGGCGGCCCTGAGTACTATGCTTGTCTAAAGCTGGAGTTGGATTATTTTCTGGCTGTTATAGAAGGGCACGCCCCACCTGCGGTAACCGTCGACGAAGCCCTGAATGCGGAGTTAGTGGCATTGGCCGCTTTTAAGTCATTAAAAATCGGGGCTGAGGTCCCGGTTGGCAGCCGGTCCAGTTCAGAGTAAATGAGATCCCCCACTTCTTTTTGTCGAGAAATATGCCGGCGGGGCGAGAAGGTGGAACATTCATGGACGCCTGCCTCCGATATTGAGATTCCTGTGTTGTTCTGCCGTGGCCTTGAGGCCGGACCATTGGTGGTGGCTACAGCCGGAATCCACGGCGATGAATACGAGGGAATGCAAGCCGTTTGGAAGGTTTATGAGAACTTGCTTCCGGAGAAAATGAGGGGCGACTTTCTGGGAGTTCCCATCGCTCATGTGGCTGCCTACCAAGCCGTCAGCCGTGATAGTCCGCTAGATGGGAAGAACCTTGCGAGATGCTTCCCGGGGCGGACGGAAGGAACCGTTACCGAACGGTTGGCCTACTTCTTGTTTCAAGAAATCGTTGTCAAATCTGATCTGGTGATGGACTTTCACAGTGGAGGCATCAAATATCGGTTTTTGCCATTGGTTGGCTACTACGATCTCCACAATGAGTCGTCGGCGAAATCGCTGGAAGTGGCACGTCGCATGCCTTTGGAGTTCCGGTGGGCGCTTCCTCACACCGAGGGTGTCCTGACGTATGAGGCTAGCAAGCGCAACATCCCTGCGATCGGGGCAGAATATCTGGGCGAAGGGAAGTTGAACCTTAACGGCGTTTTTGCCTACTTCGAGGGTATGATGAGCGCTTTACGTTACTTGGGCATCCTCGCCGGAGAGGCCAATCCACAGCCCCGACAAACTGCAATCGAGGGCGATTGGATGCTGGCCTCCGAAGATGGCTTCTTTCAAAGCTCCGTCGACGCCGGGCAGCGAGTCAGGCAGGGCCAGGAACTCGGGACCATTGTTGCGATCTCAGGCGGGCTCCTTCAAGAATTTAAGGCCAGTCAAGATGGATTAGTATTGGGGATCCGAACAGTTGCTCACATTCGCAAAGGCGACTGGGCCGTGGCTGTGGTCAGGGAGGCAGACTGACGCGAAGGAGAGCTAAAGATAAGGGCTCTTTCAACTGGCTTTATCCCCGGGGTTATTCGGTGTCGTTGCATTTATCATCGGGAGCCAGGTAGCAACACAGCTGCATTTTCGAGAATGAGGAGCGCAGATGGCTGAAGATACGATCAGCAGGCGGGCTTGGATCAAAACCAGTACCCTTGGCCTGGCCTCCCTGGCCATAGGTCAGGCGGCTCCTCTTGCTGAGGCTGAATTGAATCACCAGGAGGCATCCACGAGATCGAGCCCGGGATCCTTCAAACATCGCGGCTATCTTGGATGGCTTACAGACTTGGCCAGCGAGCCGGATGTGAATGCGGCATGGCCTTCCATGCGGTTGAATGGGAGGCTCCTTCAAGACTACCTGCAAACCTTCCACCTGATGCACGACATCGGGTTCAACGAAATTGTGGTTTGGGGACTTTACGTCTCGCGGGCGTGGCCCGTGGACATCCAGAGCGCCGTCACCGCTGAGCGAGGGAGAAAGGTGGAAAAGCTGATCGATGCAGCGCACCATCGCAACCTGCGGGTTTATTCAGGATTGGGGGTTTACAGTTGGGGATTTGAGGAGATTATCAAAGCCCATCCCGAGCTGAGTAAAGGGAATCCTCAAGCCATGTGCGCCAGTGAGCCCGAATCCTGGTCCTGGATGCAGAAAGTGATCGATTTTGTTTTCGAACGTTTTGCAGTTGATGGCGTGAGCCTCCAGTCTGCCGACCAGGGCCGGTGTCAGTGTAAACAGTGCAGTGTATACAGCGATGCCGAATATCATGCGCTTTTAAACGTGCGAGTGAGCGAGTACATCCGGAGCCGATGGCCGAAGAAAACCATTGGGGTAAACAGTTGGGGCATGAGGTTTGAGGAAGCAGAGTCCCAGCCTTCGCTGGTTAAGATCAGCCAGAACGTGGATTATTTGATCGACGTTCACGACACCAGCCGCAGGAAAGACCCCAGTTATCGAAAACGACTCATCGGGGCACTAGCCTGCGATTTCGGTACCCTGGGCGGCCCTCAGGTGGAGCCACCCCAACACTGGGCGCGAGACCGCTGGTTCCTCCCAACTCTGCGGCGGGTCGGAGAACACTTGCAGCAACTCTCGAGTGACGGAGGGCGGGCCTGCGAATATTTCTTCCACATCTTGGCAAATCCAGGCGACGAGATTTCCTTGTGGTTAGCAGGACGAACACTTGCTTCTCCAACCACCCCATGGGAAAGACACCTGCAAGATTCGATAGAGGCGCTGTACGGAGTCTCCCGAAGGTCAACCCAAGATGCCCTGGCTCAGTTTTTTCTTGATGCCGAGGATGCCTATTTCAGGAATGTAGCTCCTGGTTTTTGTGGGACCCTATCTCTCGAGCCGCTTGTGAATGACCACCCGGGGCCTCCCGTTTATCTCTGCAAGACTCTGACGGCTCAACAGCGTGTTGCTTATGCAAAAGAACTGTCAGCGCTTAAAGCACGCGCTGTGGGCTTGCTGCCGGATATCCCCCGGAAGCATAAAATGACGGCTATTATCCGTTGTATTGGGAATGTTTTGGGAGACATCGCCGCCTTGGCCTAGTCCAGGAGTGGTCTTCGAACCTAGCCTGCGATTCTCACCACAAAGGCACTATGACTTAACCTGGCCGTTGGCCGCAGCCAAAAACTAAACACAGAGGCGCAAAGGCGCAGAGGAAAATCCCGAATACAAAGGGCCATAGATAAACGCTGATGAACGTGAAACGATGAGACCCATTTCAGGGTCAACGCTTCAACATTTGAAGCCGTGAGATCCCAGTCTGGCTTTCAACCCGTTAGCTCCTCTCCCCCAACGTGGAGATTTTTTCTCTGCGTCTCCGCGCCTCTGCGGTCAGATTCAGGTTCTTGCCAGCGGCCGTGTCATGCCTCGATGGTGAGATTTACAAGTCAACCCTTGTCAGCCAGTAAAGGCGAGGGGACATAACGCTTGGAGGTGGACCCGCATTAAAACCTCCCGTCGATGCGGCCAATCACGGCCGGGACTTCGCGCGTATTGAATTCCCTCTGATAAACTTGATAGGGTTCGCTGTCCGGGTACTTCTCGGAAGACGTGTACGGGTAAGCTTTCATGTAATGAAAGGGGAGAGGAAACACCGTATCGGAAGCACCTGAGTGCAGGTCCATATCCTTGCCGAAGCCGTCAGCGTAAAGGAAAAAAGTCCGGGTCCATCCTTGTGGAAGAGGCGGGAGACCAGTCGCATCGAATTCGACCTGGATTTCATCTCCGTTCCGCATGATCACGTACATGTCTTCTTTCTCTTTGAGCAGAGTCGTCACGTCTCCATACCGCGTATAAGATCCTGAGTGGCTTTTCCAGGGAGCCATCGCCTCCGGCCAGTCGTAGTCGTAGATCAACGGCTTCAAGCCGTCCGGGCTAAACTCTCTGGGGAAGCCAAGGAAGTGCAAATCTGCTTTCAGGGGGGGGAGGCGATGCAGGCGATAGGACGGTGGGCCAGTGTAGGTGTTCACCAGGATCTGGTCCCAGTAAATCCGCATGTTGGTTACGATCCTGACCCGATAGTCGTCGGTGAGAAACATCCCTGTCAGATCCACGACCATGGTTTTCGGAAGTCCCGCGGGAAAGCCCATTTCCGGAATCACCGTCTGCCATCGGCCCTGTTGGTTTTTGACCTGCAGGTGAGGGGGGATAAAAACCCTGCCGGCCTGAGCGGCAGAATAATTGGCCGTCGAATCAGCATAATCGATCCAGGCAGTCATCAGCAGATTGATGTTGGAGGCTCCGCTCAAATCTCCAAGATCCAGGACTAATTCGTGCTGTTCCGCATAGCCCTTGTAGGGGAGGAGCTTGAAGTCCCGAGGATAGCTGCGATCCACCCGTGAAATCAACGGAAGGACATCCTGGTGCTGGTTTCCCCAGGCTGCCAGCGGCGGATGCTCATTGCGAGCCGTGATCACCTTGAACTCGGGATAGGGAGGAGCGGGCATCAGACGCTCGTTGGGGTAGAGGTGCAGCTGCAGGGGATGATCCAGCGCCAACAGTTGGGTCTGATCGATGTAGAGTACTTCCTCCAATTGGTTATTGATCCTCAGGGAATAGACACCGTTTCGTGGACGGAGTTGCGCACTCTCAATCCGGACATATTCGTCCGTGTCTGGAATACTGTAGCGCCCCGGCTCCTCCAGGTAGCCGATGGCGCAGCCGCCCAGGAAATCAGTGACGAACTGGTATTTCGAACCATTCCAACTGTACAACAGGGGGCAGGATGTCCCCTTGCGGTCGAGTTCCTTAATCATCCGGGTCTGGTTAATGGGGAGATTGATTTCTGACTGCAGCACTCCACCAGGCCAGAGCAGACGCAAGGCATCCACCCTCTCGTGACCGCCTAATCCAAGAATCACTTCCGGTGGACTCTGTGACAAGTAGCCTGCCCCGCCGTTGAGTTCGACTTTCTGCCAGAGCAGTCCTGACTTGACCTCCACCTTGGTACCCACGCCTGACTTGTTACTGTTGGATCCTTGGAGGCGAACTTTGAGCCAGTGATTCTGGTTGCCCCCCTCATTGCGTAGCAGTACGGGGGAGCCCCCATTTACGGTGAGGAGAATGTCGAGATCCCCGTCATTGTCAAAATCGCCAAAAGTCGCGCTACGGTAAGCTTTTCCCCGAAATGAAGCAAGGCCGACTTTTTCCGTGACGTCGATGAACCTCCCGTCGCCCTGGTTTTCCCAGAGTTCTGGTCCGGCGAGCCTGGCGGAATCGCCCGCTACTCCACCACGCAAAAGAAAAAGGTCAAGGTTCCCGTCATTGTTGTAGTCCAGGAACTGAACGGTCCAACCCAAGCCGGCTTCCGGTGATACTCCAGCCACAGTTTTCAGGCTTTCTTGTTCGAACTTCCCGTTGCCCATGTTTTTGACCAGCACCGGAGCACCCTGGCGAAGAAGGAGAGCCAGGTCCATCCAGCCATCTTTGTTGTAGTCTGCCACGGCCAAGCTGAATCCCTTCAAAGTGGAAATGGTGCCCAAAGGCCAGTCCTGGAAGGTGCCAACACGCTGGTTGCTGTAAAGGTGCGTGCCCCGGTTCCAACTCTCGGTCCAGAAGTCGATATCACGGCGGTTATCGAAATCAGTGAAAGCCACCGAAGAGATTGTCTCCAGGGGGGTTTTCACTCTGGCTTCCTCCGCCACATCCGTGAAGGTCCCATCCCCGTTGTTGCGGAACAAATGGCAGCCCTGGCCGGCGAAATCGTCTGGAAATCGAAATGTCCGACCGGCCGGCTTTTGGCTCAGGTCCACATAATTGCCCACGTAGATGTCCAGGTCGCCGTCATGGTCGTAGTCCGCAACCGCCGCGGAAAGATGCCAATGATCTCCGCCTCCAACGCCCGCACGGGCAGTTACATCCGTGAAGGTGCCGTTGCCATTGTTCTGGTAAAGCACATTGGAGCCATAAAAAGTCAGGAAGAGATCGGGGAACCCGTCATTATTGAAGTCGCCCCAGTAAGCCCCCATCCCAAAGCCAGTGGCGTGGATTCCTGCTCCCTCGGTGACATCTTCAAATTGTCCCTTTCCGTCGTTATGGTAAAGCTTGGCGGCCGACATGGAAGGATCATCTGAGCTGTTGGCCATGATTAGGTCGAGGTTTCCATCATTATCGTAATCGCAAAAAGCGGCTCCTGAGCCCATGGCAGACACCAGATTCTTCCTGGCAAATTCGGCAGAAAAGGAAGAAGAAGGCACGTCGCCACTGAGTGCGTGTGAATCAATTCGAGCGCCATGTCGAAAGCGTATCCCTGCTGAGGTTGTGACATCCACGAACCGTATGGGCTTGGGTGTGGAAGCAGAGGATTGAGGAATTCTGAATTGGCCTTTCAGGTCCGCGTACTCACCAATGGCTAACATGTACCGACCCTGCTCTCCATACTGGTTGCCGGTCGAATTAATTCCGCCCTTCTCGCGCAGTCGGTCGAACTCCAGCATGGCCTTGCGCCCTTCCTCACTTTTTCCTCTGCGGGTCAAAGTGGTGGCCAGGTTGTAACGGGCTGCCGTGTCATAGGGGGAGATTTGAATGACTTTTCGGAAGTACTGTTCGGCCTGATCGAAATCCTGTTTCCTGTAGCACAGTTGTCCCAACTGGTAGAGAGTTGGGGCATCTTCCGAGTCGATCTCCAGAACCCTCTGGAACGCCTCCAGCGCAGGGGCCTTTTCATCCCGGTTCCGGTAAAGCATCCCTAGCGTGAACAGCGCCGTCGGCTGCTTGGGATCAAGAGTCAGGGCTTTCCTCAGGGTCCTTTCAGCTTCGGGATATTCCTGGAGATAGTAATAGGCAAGGCCACTATTCACCAAGGCAGGGACAAAGGCCGAGTCGAGTTTCTGGCACTCGTCGAACTCCGCAATGGCTTCTTTGAAGTTGAATTGTTCCAGCAGGGCGATGCCGATATTGTTGTGATAGACCAGCCGTTCCTGAACCACAGTATTGGCCGAGAGGGTGGGCCTTTTCTCCGTTTGGGCCGACAGCAAATGGCCTTTTGACCAGAATACAAGTGCCAAGAGCAAAACCGCAAGGACCGCGTAAGTTAGTAAATCTAGTGCTTTGAAAGGAAGTGCACTGAAGGATCTCATAAGGCTAGTTCGCATCTCTGGACGATTCAACTTGATGAGGACCTAAGTACAATCATCAACATATCATCATTATGAGTTCGCCCTCAACTTGCACTCCCGCTCTTGCGGGTTGATTGATTCTTGACGGAGATTGTCTAAGTGAGTCACCATTCCAACGCCCGAGTGTAGCTTCACTCCGACCGCTAGACAACTTCCGGGGAGTCGATGGCCATCTATACAGAAATAGGCATCCGGTAAAGTCTAGCGTTGGCGGGGGACGATCGGGAGGAACAATCGCAAATGATTACAGAGCAAACTAATCTGAGCTGGCGTGAGATAAGGGGGTTCATGGTGAGAGAATTATACCAGGCCTTGCGGGGCTATTCTGTAATTGTCCTGATTCTCCTTGGAATCCTGGTTAATCCGGGGACTGCCCAGGAACCTAAGAAGACTCCACTAGATGAGAAAGATGTTTTCGCCTTGGCAACTTCCTGTAACCTGGGGGAAATCTCCTCGAGCCGGGTTGTGGAACTCATTCGTGAGCGCGGATTAGGTTTTGCGGTTTCTGATCTCTTCTTGCAGAAGTTGGAGACTCTCCGGGCAGACCCTGTCATAGCTCAGGCACTCAGGAAGCTCAAGGATCAGGGTAAAGCTCTTGCCCCTAATTCCTCCACGACTTTGGAGAATGAAACTCATCCTCCTGGTGCAGCCGCACACTCCCCCTTAACCGGCCCACCATCGAAGATTCCTGACGATCAAACATGGCCTCAGTTCCTGGAAGCAGCCCGCGACAAGGCTCTGACCTACACCGACGATCTTCCCAATTTCATCTGTACCCAGATCACGACGCGTTCGGAACGGGTCTCCTCCGGCGGGTGGCATCAGGTAGATAACTTCGTGGCCGACCTGACCTACTTTGAAAAGAAAGAGAATTACAAGATCATTTCCGTGGCGAACCGACCAACCGCAACAGCCACTATGGAGAGCTTAAAAGGATCCTGGTCAACCGGAGAGTTTGGCTCTTCATTGCGGATGCTGTTTGATCCACAAAGCAATGCAGCCTTCCGCCTGGAGGGAGTCGATCAAGCCAATGGCCACGAAACTGTCAGGATTAGCTATCAGGTTCCGAAGGAGACCTCGGGCTGCACCATCACCTATAACAACGAGCGGACGATTGTCACCGCTTACCGGGGACGATGCTGGATTGAGCCCGAGTCCTTCAATGTGGTGCGACTGGAAGAAAAGGCCATCAATATCCCCGAAGACTTTCCCCTCAACCGCGCAGACACAATCATCGACTACGACGTTCAGGACATTGCGGGACGCAAATGTTGGCTCCCAGTCCGGGCTGAAGTACTACTCGTGCAGAAGTTGGTCAATCATCAGGCCCGGAACGTCATCGAATTCAAGAAGTACCGTAAATTCGAAGCCGAGGTGAAAATCGTGCCTGAGTAGTCGATGGGAATAATGTAGAAGATTCAAACCTGACCGTGAGGAATTTCATGTGGAACCAAGTTC
Source organism: Terriglobia bacterium (assembly GCA_041476565.1). Classification (GTDB taxonomy): domain Bacteria; phylum Acidobacteriota; class Terriglobia; order Versatilivoradales; family Versatilivoraceae; genus DATKMG01. The sequence continues at coordinate 15,486 of JBGOTQ010000117.1, forward strand.
AAGAACTGTTGTTTCGACTGAGCAGTATGCGACCTGGACCCCTAGTAATCAGCCTTTTGTGTGGCCTGCTGGCAGGAAAGATACAGGCACAGTCTGCCCTGAAGGCCCAGGCTCCTGAAGCCCTCAATCAGTTCAATAATGCTGTGGAGGCCCTCGTAAGAAAGGTTTCCCCCAGTGTGGTGCAGGTACAGGTCACAGGATTCAAGCCCATGGATGAAAGAAGTCACGGCGAAGCGAGCATGGTCCTTGGAAAGCAGCGTGGCATCGGATCTGGAGCCATCATCGATTCCGATGGATATATCGTAACCAATGCGCATGTCGTCAGCGGCGAACACCGGGTCCAGGTGGTTTTGTCCTCCTTGGGGGACGAGATGGCTTCCCCCTTTTCAGGTTCTACCTCCCTGGGGCGCACCCTTGATGCGCGCGTAGTTGGAGTCTCCAACGAATTGGATCTAGCGTTGCTGAAGGTGGAGGCCAAGGGACTGCCGGCATTGCCCATCGGAAAGTACGAACGACTTCAGCACGGAGAGATCGTTTTCACCTTCGGCAGTCCCAGTGGACTGCGGAACTCCGTTTCGATGGGGGTGGTGAGTGCGGTCGCCCGTCAGCTCGATCCCGACAGTCCGCTGGTTTTCATTCAGACCGACGCTGCCATCAATCCCGGCAATAGCGGGGGTCCGCTGGTAAACGTGAATGGAGAACTGGTGGGGATCAACACTTTCCTCCTTTCCCAGTCCGGAGGAAATGAAGCCTTGGGATTCGCCATTCCCAGCGCCATCGTCAGCTTCGCGTATCCCCAACTCCGTCAATATGGACACCTGCACCGTGGAGTAATCGGCATCCACGTTCAGTCCGTCGCGCTGGGGATGGCCGCCGGCCTCGGCCTTCCCAGAGACTGGGGAGTCATTATCGGCGATGTTCTCCCTGGATCTCCCGCCGATAAGGCGGGCCTCAAGGTTCAGGACATTATAATGACGGTCAACGGGAGGCAGGTTGACAATCTTCCTCTTTTTGGGATCAGTTTCTTTCTGGTCAACCCCGGGGAGAACGTCAAAATGGCGGTCCTTCGCGGAACTGAGAAGTTGTCCTTCGACGTCAAGGTCATCGAACACCATCAAGGTGTGGATCGTCTGTTTGATATGGCGGACCCCGAAAACAACCTGGTGCGAAAACTGGGGATTGTGGGGCTCAACGTCAATGCCGAGGTCCTTCCGTTTCTTTCCGGAATTCGGCAGGACTCCGGAGTCGTCGTGGTTGCCAAGATGGCCACGGCTGGGCAGGCTGAAAACTCCCTGGTCACAGGGGACATCATTCATGCCCTGAATGGAGTAGCCATCAACAACCTCGAGTCGCTTAATTCTGCATTGGATCTCTTGAAACCCGGCAGTTACGTGGTTTTGCAGGTGGAACGGGAGGCAAGACTGGATTATATGACTTTCCAGTTAGAATGAGATAAGGAAATGTGTCATCAGGAGGCCATAGGCCAGCTCCCGATCTAGACCGCCGGTGCGCAACTGCGGCCAGAAGACCACTGCCACCAGGCAGGGCACACTCACCAGCCACACCAGAGTGAAGAGGGTTACCTCCGTAACAATGTACATCTTGCAGGCGTCCCTGAGAGTACGGGACGAGAGGATGCGCTGACCCTCAACAGCACCGCCCACGGGCGCGGCGTCACCACCATACCCAACACTTGTGCCCACCATCCAGGCCAGGCAGGCCACTGCCGGGAACACCGGATGGTCCCAGGGCGGGAAGCTAGCCAGGGTAGCAGGCCCCAGTGCGGCCAGCCGGGAAGCCAACTGCTGTGGCCCGCCCACTGCGATGAGGGCTTTGGCGGCCAGCACAACAGCCCCCAGGGTCATCACCGCAATCTGGAGGAGGTTGCTGAGCACCACGCCGAGGTAGCCGGAGACATATACGTAAGCGACCGCGAGTGGAAGAGCGAGGACGAGCGTCTGGGTCTTGTCCCATCCGAGGACCGGCTCCGCGATCTTGACAAGGGCCAGCAGCGAGATACCGGTCCAGGCCACCATGGCGATGAGCGACGTCCGCAATGCCAGCCACAACCGCATCAGGGAGGCTGGGCGACCTTCGAATCGCAACTCGTAGAACTCCAGTGTGGTAAAGGTATTGAGGCGTTTCCAGAAGACGGCGAAGAGTACCGCTCCAAAAAACAGGGCAATGCCGAAGCGGCTCAAGTAGAACCAACAGACAAAGGTGCCGGTAACCGCAGCCAGCCCCCCATAGGCGACGGCGGAGTCGGCGCTCAGCATGGAAGCAGCGTAAGAGATGCCAGTCATCCACCCGGGCATGTTGCGCCCCCCCAGGAAGTAGTTCTCCAGTTTCTGCCCTGCAAAGCGCCGGCTGCGCAGGGCGATGAAGGCGACCACCCCCATGTAAGCGGCGATGATCAGGGCGTCGATCCCGACCAATTTCATAATTTGGGATTCTTGTAATTCAGGTCGATGTCAGAGGCAACTTCCATATCGCGGAATAGACGGGCGAAGCTGATGAGGTTACTGATAGCGCACTCTGCGAAGGCCTTCCCCTTTTCCGCGCTGGCAAGCAACGGGTCGCCTTCTACCCCCGTTTGGGTCACGCGGCTCCAGCGGTTCACCAAGTGGACGGGTCCCGAGCCGAACAGGTCGTCATAAATGAAGTCGTTAAGACGCGAAGGCGTTTCGAGGGGAACCATCTTGTCCTTCTGGACCAGTTCCGGTTTCAAGTACATGTACATCGAGGTTTCGAACTCGCACGCATGCGCCATACCGCCGGGGTACTCCGACTCTCGCATCCGGTCCACGGCCTCGCGGGCCATCGCCCAATGTGCGACAGCGGCAGCGAGTGCCCGTGTTGTGTTCACGATCCGCCGCGCCGCCAAATTGCAGAGCATTTGGTTACTACCGTGGCCATTGACGAAAACGATCCGGTCGAACCCTTGCCGCACGAAAGAATGAGCGACGTCGTAGCAGAAGTCGATGAAGACGGTCTCGCGGATATTGATCGTCCCGGGAAAGCCCATGTTGTGCTCATTGAAGCCATAGTGAATCATGGGAGCAGTGAGGATCAGGCCCTCGGAGCGGCGGGCCGCTTCTTCAGTCACGTGCTCAACCAGCACATTGTCGGTGTCGATAGGGAGATGATAACCGTGCTGCTCGATGGCGGCGACCGGGATCACAATGACCGCCCCTCGCTCGGCGCACTCACGCACCTCCGGCCAGGTGAGGGTACGATAAAGGTGTTTGGTCATGATATCACCTCACGAGTCGAATACCGCCCGAGCAGATGGCTGATCGGAGAATCACAAGCAGCATACAAGGTAAGAGCTCACAAAGTAGCAAATCGCGTTGGAAATGTTCAAGGAAAAATTCTGATGGTCTCTTTTAGAGGATTGACTTTCCCCTGGACCGGCGATATAGACACGTAATAGGTTGGTAATGGGTAGTGGCTCCGCTAGGAGCCCTTTCCGACCCTTTTAACTGACCCTATACATACACAGGCAGAACGACTCTTTCCGGAGGTTCCATGTCTACTCACAGACGACATCCGCAGCGCTATCCCGTCTCATTCCTTAGTACTTTTCTGCTTCTTCTCTTTGTGGCCCCGGCGTTGGCACAAGGGAGAACCATCCCCATTACCATTGACGCGCAAAAAGGGATAGGCCCAATGGAGATTGACCGATTTGCCCTGGGGCAAGGCGGTCTCTCGGAGAACCCTATTTGGAATGATCGCATCCCTGAAATTCGCAGTTTGAATCCACGCGTAATCAGGTTATTTGTTCAGGAATACTTTGATGTCTATCCCAAGAAGGGAACTTACCACTGGAAAACGCTCGACCAGTCAGTGGATACGATCTTAGCTGCTGGCGCCCGTCCCTTGATGTGCATCGCCATAAAACCCAAGCTGCTCTTTCCCGCGATCAATCAAGATACGGTTGAGCCCAGCAGCTATGCCGAATGGGAAGAGCTGATTTACCAAATGGTGAAGCATTACAAAGAACGACCG
>JBGOTQ010000118.1:0-19483 GCA_041476565.1 Terriglobia bacterium
CCCCTTTAGCTCCAGGTACCGCTCCCCTCCTTGGGGGAACAGAACCACGGCCCCTCTTCTTCCCATCCAGCGAAACCAGATGCCGTCCCCGCTCTCCACCGCGTACCAGCCCTCATCAAGCTGTTCGGCAAAATCTCCCTCGGAGAAGCAGACGGCGTTTCTCCCTTCTCTGAGGTTTGAACGGGAGCTGGCAGCAAAGATCTCGGGGTCCTTCATGACGTATTGGTCGCGGCAACGACTGCGCTTATGGATCGCTTCCGGAAGTTGGATCAACGCCCTGAAAAAGGCTTTCACTTCGAATTTCAGATTGGTTTGGGTCAAGAACCGGAGCTGGGTCAAGGGCAGAAAGCAGGTGTGCGCAAGGAGCCACTGCCAGTTGGTGACATTCTTCCAGATAAAGAGGTATTGATTCTTCCGGATGGTGTTGTCGACAAAATTGTCCCCAAACTTCTGCTTGTTTGTCCCGCGATGCTTGTGGACCACAACACTGTCGACGGCAAGAAGGCTTTTCCAGCCTCTCTTCCAGGCTTGGTAAGAGAGATCGGTATCTTCCAGGTAAAAGGGATCATACAGAGTATCCAATCCCCCCAGTGCCAGGAATTTTCGCCGGTCGAAAGCACAGGATCCGCCTCCGCCCCAAAAAACGGGCACATACTTTTGGCGCTGGTCGCCGGCGGTGATCTGGTCATGAGACGCTTCTAGAAAGCCCACCTTCCATCGGACCCGAGTCTTTCCTGTTTCTTCGCGACGCCGGGCCTTGTCTTGGAAGAATACCTGGCAGGACACCGCAAAAACTTCCCTCTCCTGGAAGCCGTCCAACAATGGTTGGAGAAAACCCAGGTCTACCTGCATATCGTTATTCAGCAAGACGACAATATCGTTCTTGGCAGCTCGAACCCCGGCATTGTTCCCACCAGTGAAGCGCATGTTCTTCGGCAGTGGCACGACTTTAATGGAAGGAAAATGACTGTGCAGGAAGGCGACGCTACCGTCGCAGCTGCCATTGTCGACGACGATGATCTCATGGTCCCCGCCATGATGGTGGGCGGCTTTGACCACAGAGGGGAGAAACTCCTGGAGTAAGTGCTGACCGTCCCAGTTAAGAACAATCAAGCTGGCTCTGCAATTGTTCGGCTTGGTAGCTTCGGGGACATTCCTGCGGAGTCGGGAAAGAGGCCAGTAGAGGAGTTCAGATAACCAGAGTGCGACCAGGACCAAAACGTCAAATGGGAGGAGCAGGGCGACGGCGAAAAGGCCCAGCCAGACGCGCGGGTTGACGATTTTCAGGGTTCTGGTACCACGCATTTTTGAATGCAGTAATTAATGGGAATAGTGCGGGCGGACTTCCAAGTACTCCTGTAATGCTGCTTCCCACGGTTTCAAGTCATCCATTGACAATTGCTGCAACCTGGCATTGGCCAGCACTGAATAGGCAGGACGCCTGGCCGCAGACTGGTAGTCCTGAGTGGAGGTTGGCGCAAGATCGGCGCGGATTCCCTGAAGTTCAAAGATCTTCTTGGCAAACTCGTACCAGGAGCACTCTCCGTTGGAAGTGATGTGGTAGAGGCCGTAGTGATCGGTCTCAATGAGCTCAACCACTTTTCTGGCCAACTCCCGGGTGCTGGTCGGAGTCAATCGCTGGTCGTCGACGACCCGGATAGACTCCTGATTCCGGGCTTTCTTTAACATCATCTCGACAAAGTTGCCTCCTTTGCCGCTGCTACCGGCGTGACCATAAAGCCCGCAGGTACGGATGACAAAACTTTTTCTCCAGAGAAATCTGATTATCTTCTCCCCGGCCAACTTTGATACCCCATAGACATTGACAGGATTTGGAGCATCTTCTTCCGTGTAAGGCCTCGAGGCATTTCCTTCAAACACATAATCGGTGCTGAAATGAACCACGGCGGCATCTGTTTCCCGGGCCGCCAAAGCCAGATTCCGGACCCCGCAAGCATTGACTTCAAAGGCCCGCATCACTTCCGTTTCGCAAACGTCCACCTTATGAAAGGCGCTGGTATTGATGATAATCTGTGGTCGGGTGGTCTCGACAGTCTCTCTGACCTGCTCGGAACGGATTACGTCGAGAGTTTCGTGAGTCGTCCCAATGACCTGTTGATGACTGAGAGCCAATTCCAGATCGCTACCTAATTGTCCGTGTGCTCCAATCAAGAGGATTCTCTTTTTCACTATTCAGCCCCCTGGGATCGTCTCAGCGAATTGACTACGGTGGGCTGAAAAGCGGGCCTGGCAACGGAGTCGAATACCGAGCCGGTGTAGTTGATGATCTTGTCGGCTTCCTCTAGAAGCTTCATCCAGGCGATGTTGTAATAACGCGGATTGTCAAAGTCGGTATACCGATAGCGACGGATGCAGTCGACCATGTCTTTCACAGCCTCCTCCACTGAGACTGCCGGTTTGAAATCCAAGGCCCGTTCGATCTTCTTCCCGGACACTCGATAACTCCGCACCCCGTGATACCGATAGTCGGGTCGCAATTCAGCCTGGATTTTCACCACCTTCAAGGCCTCCAGAACCCGCAGCGCCAGCTCTGAAATGCGGAAGTTACCATGAACGACGTTAAAGACCTGCCCCTTGATTCTGTCTTCTTCAGCCTCAAGACAAGTAATATAGGCACGGGCCGCGTCCCTGACATCCACCAGGGGCCGCCACATTTCACCTCCGTAATGGATGGTAAGATTGCCTTTGGATAGGGCGTCCTTAAGAAAAGTATTGGCGACCAGGTCATAGCGCATGCGAGGCGAAAACCCGTAAATTGTCCCCTTGCGCAGGACGACAGGCACAAAGTTACTGTCCGTCATGGAGAGGAGAATTCGTTCCGCCTGGTACTTCGAAATGGAATAGGCCGCCTTGGGATTGACCGGGGATTCTTCGTCCAACACCACGTCTTTTTCGTCGTTGCCAATCCCCACGTCATAAATGGAACAGGAAGAGGCAAAAATGAAGCGCCGGATTCCCTGCTTTTTACAGAGCTTAGCCAAAGACTCAGTTGCTTGGGTATTCATCTCAAAATTTGCCTTGGGATTGTACTCTGCCGTTGGATCATTCGACAGTCCGCTCAAGTTGATGACAGCTTCGACGCCATCCAAAACCGATGCGTCCATCGTACGGACATCTCCGATGACCAGCTTGATTCTCTCCAGAACCTCTCGAATTCCGTGTTCGCCATAGTACAAACGGTCGAAGACCTTGACCGCATAGCCACGTTCCAACAACTCCCGGACTAGAACCGAACCGACGTAACCTGCTCCGCCAACCACTAAGATCATGTGACATCTCCAGATTCAGGATTTCTCAATCGTGGGGACCAAATTCAATGCCTTGGACAACCGATAGAGTCTGGACTGCCTTATTCTTTCGAGTTGCTCCTCCAATCGCAATGCCCAGGCGGTTCTTTCTTCGAAATCATTCTGCAGTTGAAGAATACGCTGGTCTTTCTGCGCATTTTCTTCGGAAAGTTGCCGGGCCCACAGGGTTCTTTCTTCAAATTCCCTCTGCAAAGTCGTGTGACCCTCCCGGAGGGATGTTACCGTTTCGTTGTATTCCTGTTGAAGCTTTAGGATTGTGGCATCCCGTTCTTTCAAGGTTTCATCGAGCTCAAGGCACCAGCGAGTGCGCTGATCATATTCGGATTGAAGGTGGAGGATTCTCCGCTCCCGGTCACCAAGTTTCTCCTCCAGGTTTTCTATCCTTTGCTCCTTCTCGCGCAGCAGGTTGCCAGTGGTGGAAAGGTAGACCAGGGTTTCGAGGTCCGGGTGAGCCTGCGCGGTCCTGCTGCAGACGGCCACAAAAAAATTCGAAGTTTGTTGCATCTTGCCGGTGTCGTCATCGAAATGGGTGCGGACATTCAAAGGTCGTCCCGCTTCGCCCACCAATATTGATGGAATATGATTCTGGTAAACCACTTCCACCTTGGCGAAGTACTTTCCTAAGAGATCCCGGAATTCACCGAAGGAAAACTCCCTGGTGTGGTAAGGGTTCACCAGTTTCCGCTCCTCGGTATAGAACAACCGGTTAGGTGTGGACACGATCAAAATTCCGTCGCTCTTAAGAACCCGTTGAATCTCCTTCAGCAGGGACTCCTGTCTGGTTAGGTGTTCGATGACCTCAAAGCAAAGGACCACGTCAAAGGAGTTAGACGCAAAACTCAGGTGCGTGGCATCCGTCAACATATAATGCAGATGAGCGGCCGAAAAGTTCTCACGCGCGTAATGAATAGCCTCCGGCGACACATCGGCAGCAATGACTTCTGAGGCCGTCTCAGCCATCAACCTTGCCCCGTATCCGGTCCCACAACCCAGGTCCAGAACCTTCCTACTGCCTGCAAACTGAAGGGAAAACAGGTAACGGACCAGGTGTTCGTTGTAGAGGTCCGGTTCCACTTTTCCGGGTATTATCCGTTCTCCGGTGAATTCCATGCACGCACTCCGGATTACTCCAAGCCGGCATACTTCAGCTCGATTTGGCATTCAAATCTCAGATATCCGTAAACCAAACTCCGCTTTTTCAAGGTAAGCAGAATGGCATTCTCAATCCAGTCAGCGATCACATAATCCTCATGGGTCCCGTCAGCCACGGCCACCGTAAAATAGTAGTTGCCCGGGTGTAGAAGGGGGAGTTGGACATGAAAATCGACCGTATAAATCCGGCCGGGCGTAGCTGCTGGCAAGGTTATGCCTTCAGACGAGGTATTGGCTCCCGAGATATCTTCTCCCAGGCGGTTCCTTAGGATGTAACCCACAATCGGGCTCCTGAGATCCTGTCTAAACTTTACGGAGACCCGCACGGTCAAGGATTCTCCATGGTAGAGGCTTTCCACGGGTTTACCGTGTTGATCCAGAAGTTGAATCCCCAGGATTTCTGCCCGGCCGTTTCCCCAGCGGTGATCGATGTTGGGAATGGACCGGACAACAAGTTCCGAAGTCACATGGGCGTGGGGTGTGGCTGCCAACGGGCCTGCTATTTCGGTCGACGATTCAGCCGCATAGGGGTCTTTGCGCATCGTCATTGCAGCCAGGTAACGGGCTACCACCATGTCAGGGTCACCGATTTCCATAATCATCCCGTGTTCCAGCCACAACGCCCCATCGCAAAGGTTCTTTACAGCAGCAGCGTCGTGGGAGACGAACAGGATAGTTTTGCCGGATTCTTTCATTTGTCGGATCTTGCGCATGCAACGCTGCTGAAAGTACACGTCGCCAACCGATAGCGATTCATCAACAAGCAGAATCTCAGGGTCCACGTTAATGGAAACCGCAAACGCAAGCCGGATATACATGCCGCTGGAGTAGGTTTTTACCGGCTGGTCGATGAAACTCCCAATTTCGGCAAACCGTTCGATTTCCGGAAGCTTCCGTTTGACTTCCTCTTCCGAGAGCCCTAGGATGGCTGCGTTAAGAAAGACATTTTCCCTCCCGCTGAACTCAGGGTTGAACCCAGCTCCCAATTCAAGCAGAGCGGCAACTCTTCCGCCCAAGACAACCGTTCCCTCGGTGGACTTCAGTGTTCCGGCAATGATCTGCAGCAGGGTGCTCTTGCCTGATCCATTCTCCCCAATAATGCCAAAGGTGGAACCTCGCTTCACCGTGAAACCGACATTCTTTAGCGCCCAAAAGTCTCGATAGAGTCCTTTTCTCCGGAAGACCAGCTCTTTGAAGCGGTCTGCTGGCTTGGCGTAAATTCGATAGTTCTTCGAAACATGCTCGACAACGACGGCGTCCATTACAACACGTCAGCAAAAGATCTCTTGGTGTAGCGGAAGAACAGGCCCCCTGAAATGAACACAATCAGAGCCACGGTGTAAAGAAAAAGGAGGCCCTTCAGGGTCGGCATTTCAAGACTCAGGAAACATTTGCGGTAAGCGGTTACCACCTCAGCAATCGGATTGATATGTAAAATGAAGGACCACTTCTGGAGACGTTTTTCATCAAACATAATAGGGGTGAACCAGAACCAAAAGGTTAGAACGACCGTCACAATTTGAGCCGTGTCACGCAAGAAAACCTGAATGCTTGAAATGAACCAGCTGAGCCCCAGAGAGAACAGAGAAAGCGCCAACAGGTAAACTGGAAATAGCAGGAAAAGCACGCTGATCTTATGCAGGTAGAAGATCACCAGGGCGAGAAATATCCCCAGCCCTATGAAATGATTGATCAAATTGGCCACCAGTACCGAGAGTGGAAGGATTTCGGCCGGAAATAGCGTCTTGGTGATTAGATTGGCATGGTCAACAATGACAGTGCTCGAGCGTGCCAAGGTTTCCTGGAAGGCCAGCCAAGGAAGAATGCCACAGAACAAGTAAATGGCAAAGCTGCTGGTCCCAGCGCTCGGACCCAGTGGCTGTTTGAGAACCACCGAAAATACAAAAGTGTAGCTGGCCAGCAGAACCAGGGGATGGATGACCGACCAGAAAAAGCCCATGGCTGAACCCACATATCGGCTTTTCAAGTCCCGGATCACCATGCTCTTGATGAGTCCCCGGTGCTGTCGGAGCTTCCGCAAAAAGTTGATGGACAGGACTCCAAAGCTAACCATGAGCATCAAACTTCCAGAGGTTTCTCTTCCCCGTTTATCCCAGGTCCTGAAGGGCGGTCAGAGATATGAAGCTGACTATATCCGTTGGTCCCCCCCGTGACCCAGAGCCAGTCAGGCTCCGCAGGCTATCAAACGGGTGACTTTCGAAAAACTCCTCAGTATATTGACTTTAATCGAAAACTGTCAACAGATTTGGATTTGGAAATTCGACGCCTTAGCTTGCTACAATGAGACGCCGAGCCGGAGAACCACTCGCTGGTATCGTCTTGAGGTACGCTCAATATGACCTATTCCGTGAGAATTCTTCTCTTGCTGTCGTTGTGCTTTGGCCTGCTGGCGGTCCTAGCAGGGTATGGTCTGCAGGAACGACATCTCGAGTATTTGGTTCGAATTCTGAGCCAGTCAGGTATCCCCAATCCCAAGAACCTTGAAAAGCTCCGCCTTCTTCCTGCGACATTGAGGCTTGCCGGGCTTGAGGCTTTTCTGTCGGCCGGGTTGGTTTTATTCTTCCGGAAGAAGGTCAGCGCTACGGTGGGTCAGCTTTCCCGCCAGTTATCTTCCCGCCAGGTCCTCTTTCTCTTCCTCCTTGGTGTGGACCTGGCAGTCGCCTTCTTGATGCTAAATTTCGGGACGGTTGAGTTAAAAAGACGGATTCAGGCCAACGGCCGCATGACGAACCAGGACATTGTCGCATCCGATTACGGACAAGATTATCTCTTGATGTGGACCTTGAAGAGCCGGACACCGGAGGATGCCAATATCCTGATTCGGACTAACAATGACATCAAATACCTGTTGAACTACGATTTATACCCGCGCCGGTTCTACTTCTATCCGGATCCCGAGAGGCTCGCGGCGGAGATTCCGGAGGAGTGGCAGGACTGTTATCATATCGCCTGGATCCTGGAAATTGACAATCAGGACCCAAGGAAGTTCCTTCTGGTCAAAAGAAGATGACAATGGCTCTATTACGAATTTCCCTGGCTATCGGATTCTTTCTCGCGGCCGGCCTTCTGGCCTTACGTCTTTTGGGACGTGAGGAATCTGACCGGTTCTGGATCGGCCGGCTAGGATTTAGTTTTGGGGTTGGGCTTGGTCTCGACTGTCTCGGAATGTTCTACCTGGCCTGTTTGCGGGTCAGGCTCAGCCTCTCGAATATTGCCTTTCTCTCGGGAGGAATCATCGTTCTAATGGCCTTACTCAATTGCTTGATTCCTGAATGCAAGGCTCGCCTCAAAAGATCGCGATGCTTACACCGTTGGAGTTGGATGGAGTTTCTATTGGCTGGATTGGCCGGTGCCTGCGCACTCCTGGTCTTGATCGATGCCTTCAGTCAACCCCTTCTTGCCTTTGACGCACGTTCGATCTGGGGGATGAAAGCGAAGATCCTTTTCTTTCAACAAGGGATTTATGGCGAAGACTTTGTTGAACCTGCCCGTCTTCACGCGCACCAACAGTACCCGCTCCTGTTACCGCTGGCGGGAACCTTTATTTGTCGGAGTTTGGGCCAATTTGACGATCGATGGGGGAAGGCTATTTTCCCTTGTTTCTTTGTCGCGCTAATCTTCCTCATTTATTTCGTCCTTCGGCGTTACTTTGGTCGCACATACTCGCTTGCCGGAGTGGCTATGCTCTCCAGCCTGCCAATTCTCGTAATCTTCGCCAATGGGAATGCTTCCAGCGGATATGCCGATTTTCCCTTATCCTACTTCCTGACTGCTTTTGTCGCGGCTCTTCTGATTTGGACCGATTCAGGAAACTCCAGGTATCTTTGGCTGGCCAGTCTTTTAGGTGCTTGCACAGCGTTCACCAAGAACGAAGGGATAGCCCTTTGGGGTATTGCAGTTGTCACTTTCGCACTGCTGGAAGGGCTGTCCTCGCCCAGACCGATCGCCAGGATTCTGCATTTGACCTTGTCTTGTACCGGGACCCTCGTCTTGTTGACACCCTGGTTCCACCTGCGGTCTCAGCTCGTTCTGAACGACGAGAATTATCCGGCTCTGCTCACGTTGGATAATGTCATACTGGGGATCGGACGCGTACCCTATCTCTTGAAGGCGTTTCTCAGGGAGTTTTTCTTGAAGCCACATCTGTGGAATGTGTTGGGGATGGCGGTTCTTTTTGTGTTGGCCGTCTCAACTTTCAAGAGCTGGAGGATGCGCCACACCGCCCTCTTTGTGATCCCAGGGTTCAATTGTCTTCTACTGGTCCTCATGTTCATGATAACTCCCTGGCGGGTTGAGAACTTGGTTCCCATTGCCTTGTCACGGCTACTGATGCACACAGCTCCACTGTTGCTGCTTTGGCTTTTTTTTCAAGCGGCTGATCTAGGGATTGTTCCGTCAGACTGGACGAAGCACGAGGAGGCTTACACGGATTAGATGATATTCAAAATCTCATTACACTTAGACCGGCCCTTAACCACCGCCCGGGCATATCCACACCCAGGATCTCCTGATACTGGGAATTGGTCAGATTGGATCCTTCCAGGTACGCCTCGAAACGGCCAAATCGCCGGCCAAGCCGGCAGTCCAGAATCCAATAATCTCGGCCATCCACACGGAACTTGTAACTGAGTCGCGGCCCGAGATTGATTGATTTCGGCAGCGACAGGCTGGCAAAACCGATGGCAGTATGGCGCGCATAATCCAGGACATATTTGGAAAAAAAGGGGACCGCTCCAGCCCCCGTGGACAGGTAAGTGTACTGTACCTCCATTCTTCCCGACGGGATCAAATGTTGGATTCCCAATTCCACCCCACGAGTATCCACGCTTCTCAAGTTGGTGCTGCGCCACGCTTGTTGGGGAGTCTCCCGCACCCAATCGATTACATTCTTCTCGTCTCTTGCAAACAAAGTGAGTGTCGCCATCCAGCTGGATTGAAATAGCCAGTCCGCCCCGGCTTCCAGCCCCCAGGCCTGCTCCGGTTTTAAATTGGAGCTGGCCTGGTTATTGGGGTCGTGGTAATACAGCTCGGTGAAGGTGGGCACACGAAAAGCGTGTCCTGCAGAGGATCGGACTTTTATGGTGGGCAAGACCCACCAACTCCCACTGATCGATGGGTTCAGTGAGTTCCCGAAATTCGAATAGGTGTCGAACCGGAGACCCGGTGCCAGAACGGCCTTGCTCCCTAATTTCCGCTGGAGTTCTCCCAAAATGCTGACATGACCAAAAGAGTGGTTACCCAGGCTGTTCGACCGGATCCAGTCCCCACCCGCGTCGACCCCCAAGGTCCATCGGGTTTCCTCTGAGAGGGTATGGCGAAGGCGAAGCTGAGCGCCTGGGCTGTAAGTCCGATGGAAGTTCTCAAAATAGCCGGGGTTCTTGATGTCCCAGAGGAAATGGTCACCATGTGTCCGATAAAACGTCTGGCTGGTGAGATCCCAAGAGGGTTTGACAATCCACTGGCGCTCAAAATTGAGAACAGTGCTGTTCGTCCATTCTCGGGAAGGGGAGTCGCCATAAAAGCCCATGGCGCCAAAGTCCTTCGCCAGATGGGTAAGTAGCAGAGAAGACCTCTCCCCCCAACTAGTCTGAGAAGTAAACCCGAACGTTTGGAAGTCCCGGTCATAGGTGAAACCGGAGGACCGATTGAATTGGACACCTAACAACTGGTTGACTTTCCCTTTTTCGATTCCAGCGTTAAGGGACGATTCCACGAAACCGTACTGCCCCCCTGACACGACCGCCTTAATCCCTTTACCCTTCTTCTTTGTCACCACGTTCACCGTTCCGCCAAACGCATCAGCCCCATACAGCGAGGAACCCGGGCCACACAGGATTTCGATACGTTCAACATCCTCAAGAAGCACCGGGATATCGGCATTATGGTGACCGGTTTGGGGGTCATTCATGCGCACACCGTTAATGAGAACCAGTGTTTGACCAAAACTGGCTCCCCGAACAGAGATGTCTGCCTGGACCCCGAAAGGTGCACGGGAATGAAGGTCAACACTGGAAATGTATTGCAGGACCTCCACCACAGATCGGACCGGCAGCCTGGCGATTTGTTCAGAAGTTAAGACCACCACGGTCCTCGAGAGGTTCTCGAAAGGGACGGGATATGTGCTGGCGGTTACCGTAATCGATTGGCGCAGCGGGGTTTGTGCCGATGCAGGAATTACCTGGGCAGCCAACCCCAAGAAACAAAGCCCGCTTAGAAAGAACGGCCTCATTCCTAGTCCTTGGTGAGATGGTGACTTGGGTAGATTTTCCTGGCTGGGGATGGAATCTTAGAAACGAAAGGATTTCCCTTAATGAGATAACGCCAGGGTTTCGACCGCCAGGGTTCCGGGGTCCTGGCGATGCCCACGCGGGGGCCCCTGAAGACCCACTCTTCGGGGAACGCCGCCCCCCCCTCAATCCAAATGCCCGATCCCCTGGAGCACAAGTCCAAAGTGTTTTCCGCTTCTCCAATTCCCATTGCCTGGGTTAGCCGGGCTGGCCCACTGCAGAGCAGATTTCCAGCATGGACTCCTCGTCTCTCCCGCATTGCATCCACCCCGTCCTTGGGTTCCAATGCCCGGATCAAGACCGCCGCGGGAAATCCTTCTCCCTCGGTGATGACATTCAACAGCCAGTGCATTCCGTAGGTGAAATAGACGTAGCTGTAACCCGCTACGCCGTACATCACCTCGGTACGAGGTGTTCGTCCGGCCCGGGCATGGCAAGCCAAATCTTCCTCCCCTACATAGGCCTCAGTTTCGACAATGATTCCGGAGAGTCTGGCGCCATCGAGGATCCGGACGAGCCTGCAGCCCAGCAGAGCCTGTGCAACGGCGCAGGTGTCTCTCGAGAAAAAGGAGCGGGGCATGAGGCCCTTTGATGGTCGCATCTTAAACTTCGTAAGGTCGTCTTCCATGGAAGGGGTAGAATCGCACCCGATGGAGCTCTTTGAGCAGGTAGAACAAATTTATCAGGAGTGCTCTCCGGCGCTGGAGGGGGTAACTTCGGATGGCTTTACCGTCAGGAATTTCTCGCAGTAATCAGCAATGCTTCCCTTCGAGTACTGGACACCCAGGACCGTAAAATCCCGAAGAGCCACCTTGAGAACATACATCAGTCGATTATTGCTATTGGGGTCTGGGGGTCTCAAGTAGAATCCGTCATCCACCAGAAAACGGATCGTGTTGCTCACAATCCCTTCAATCGTCTCGTTATCATGGAACTTCAGACGCACCCAGAGGCCATCGATCCTCGGTTGACTCTCGAAGAACTTGACTTCAGAGTATTCCCTGTTTCCGGAGAATTTCCGAACGAAAAAGAGCGCCTTCAGCTCTTTCTTGGGGATATGGATATGTTCGTCGGTAAGAGAATAAACATCGACTATATCCCCCTGGGTTAAGTCAGGGCGGGAGTCCGTGTACCCCTTGATGATTTCCCCGTTCAATTTTCTGACAATGACTTTTCGTTTATCCATGAAACCAATAAGGATGAAATTAGAGTTCGGCTGATCCCGTGAAAAAGCCTGAACCGGTGCGAGGCGTTGACTCCACCAAGCGTAACTGGAGGGCGCATTATACGCAAGCCAGACCTGTCTCGCAACTCCCTAATTTTCTTTCGGCCTATCCAAGAAGCCACTTTAAAAACATTAAAGGATATTTTCCTTTTTTCGTAAAGTAGAAAGGGGATAAAATCTCCAGCCTTGGAGGGGAGCCTCTGACAGTCTCCGAACCATAGTTGTCTGTGGAGGACAAGATGGATGGTCTGTCAAGCAAGATTTTAATAGTCGATGATGACGAATCCCTGGTGGGGATGCTGGGGACATTCTTGTCTCAGCACGGTTATGAGACGGACGTCGCCTATAGCGGAAGCACTGCCCTGAAACAGGTCGAGACCTTTCACCCCGACTTGGTTTTGATGGATATTGGCCTGCCTGACATTTCAGGCCTCGAGATCTTGCGACGCATCCGTTCCGTTCCTTCCAATCAGGAGATCACCATCATCCTGATCACCGGAACCTCTGGATTGGAGATGAAAATCGAAGGCTTCCACACCGGAGCCAATGACTACATCGCAAAACCGATCGTTCCACGTGAACTGCTCCTGAAAGTGGAAAGATTTCTGAAGACCGCTGAGAACCATCATAAAACCATTGAAACCAAACTGAAAGAAACCTTGAATATGCTGGTGCATACAGTTGCTCATGAGTTGACGGCACCCCTGGCTTCCATTCAAAATGAAATTGCCTTGGCCAGCTTGGATCAAGATCTCGAGAGTCTCCGCAATCGCTTGAAGAGCATTGAGGGCGCGACCCGCCAGATTCAGGAAATCTTAATGAAACTGAGTTCGGCCTCCCGGGATTCCTTGAGAGAACCATTTCCGGGTTATCAACTGCTTGAGCTAAAAGATCCCACGCCCAAATAAGGCGCCAGTCCTAGTGTTTTCTCCTCTAGCCGTACTAGTCATTCAGTTCAAATGTCCCTGGTTGGCACCAAAGGAGAATTGAAAGATGGCCAGGAGTAGCCGGATGTCCTTGTTTCTCTTCTTAGTCTCAATGACTTTATCTCCTCCCAATGCCGGTCAGACTGAAATGCGCTGGTACCTTCCCGGAGCTGCCGAAACGGCGGGTAGAAATGGAACCCGGTTCTCTTCTACTCTGACCCTCTGTAATCCCGGTTCGGTTCAGGTTCCAGTGCAGATCGGCTTCATTCCCTATCCTGGGAGACCAGTCCCTCCTGAGCAATCGCGAACTCTAGAACCCAGCGAGACAATCCGCCAGGAGAGAGTCTTGCAAGCGCTGTTCGGACTGACTTCAGACGCAGGGACACTGACATTTGCCAGCAGCGTCCCCTTATACTCCGCCCTCACCACCGAAAATGTCGCCAGTCCTACCGGGACCTATGGGCTAGCTCTCCAGCCGGTGGATGCTTCCTCCCTCCTTACCACGGGCCTCACGGGGTACTCCATATGGGTCACTCAGAATGCCGCTTTCCGAACCAACGTGGCCTTGTTTCTGCCGGATCAAGGCAGTTCGGTAACGCTAGAAATCTATGACGAACAGAACATACTGCGGGGGAGCACCACGGTCACGGCGGCTGTACCGATGAGTTGGCAGGCAGCCATTTCCGACCTGATTGGCCCCACCGATTTGAATCTGGGAAGAGTGGAGATGCATGTGAATCAGGGGAGAGCATTCGGCTACGCAGCCGTAGTTGACAACGTCACCGGCGACGGGATTGCCGTACCAACACTCCCATTAAGGAGTGATTTCACAGACTGGCTTCTGAATGGAGTAGCCCGTAGTCCGGGGTTGGCCGGAACTCACTGGAGCAGCGACGTGCGGCTGTTTAACCCGAATGAGACGGCGCTTGACATTACCATTGAATCCTTGGGACTTCCCGGGGGGAGTATCAGCGTGGTACGTTTAGTACCTGCGCACGCCATCATGGAGATTCAGGATGTACTGGGTCCCAATGGTCTGGGATATGGTGAGGGTGTAGCTGGCGCCTTGCGCCTCCACGCAGACAGCCCCTTCCTGGTGGCTGCTCGCACCAGCAACCTGGATCCCACTAGGCAGCGACCTGGCTCCTTCAGCGCGTTTGTTCGATCAATCCCTTATGCCAGTGGCATGATGGAGGGACCTGCCGAAGGGATCTTCGCTGGTCTGGACCAGTCCTCGGGATTTCGCACAAATCTGGCGTTTCTGGCGGGGGCGGACGGTGTATCTGGAGATCTCTCGCTGCGAGATCCTTCAGGCAGTCTCTTATCTACTGTGCCACTTGCTCTGAACCCATTCGAGTGGCAGCAGAAGAATCTTGCGAACTGGTTCCCCTCAGCGGCCATTCCTGCTTCCGCTCGTGTTGACGTCCAACTAACTCAGGGGGTACTCGATGGATACGCTTCAAGGATTGATAACGGAACCGGCGATGCGGTAGTTCTACCTATATCCCCAATACCCTCTACCACGGGAATCATAAATGATTCTCCTAAAATTGGAAGATGCTTTGTCTTCCCGCCGGACAACCCTTGGAACCGTGACATTTCCAATGATCCGGTCGATCCCAATTCCGTCAATTACCTGGCCAGCATGAATGGGAACTTCAAGCAGCTTCACCCCGATTATGGGTCCAATCCTACCTATGGAATCCCATATACTCTCGTGCCGGGGACGCAGCCCAAGGTTCCGATGACCTTTGATTATGCGGATGAAAGCGACCCCGGACCTTATCCGTTTCCGCCTGATGCACCAATTGAAGGAGGACCGGGCTCCACTGGAGACCGGCATGTCCTGGTTGTGGACACCGGCCACTGTCTGCTTTATGAAACCTGGAACTCACACTACCTCGGCCCAGGCTGGCAGTGCGGTTCCGGGGCACTCTTTGACTTGAATTCAAATCGGCTCCGACCTGATGGCTGGACCTCCGCCGATGCGGCTGGGCTACCAATTCTTCCAGGTTTAGTGCGCTACGATGAGGCCGCTATTCAGGGGGAAATCCACCACGCCCTTCGCTTTACCGTGCAGAAAACCCAACGCGCCTATGTCCATCCAGCCACGCACTATGCCAGCAGCGACACAAATCCCAACCTTCCCCCCATGGGACTGCGGGTGCGGCTCAAAGCCAGCTATGACATTTCCGGCTTTGACGGCGCCTCCCTGGCTGTTTTGGTCGCGTTGAAAAAATACGGGATGATGGTGGCTGACAATGGCTCCGACTGGTATATCAGTGGGGCCACTGACAATCGCTGGAATGACGCCAATCTCGAGCAGCTGAAGACCGTGCCTGCCAGTGCTTTTGAAGTGGTGAAACTCGGTCCTATTTATCAGTAATCCCCTCCAATGTGCAAGGAGAGAAATTCTCTTGCATCAAGAATTAGAGAAGGATGGTTGCCCCTGGATGGGGGTCTCGCCAGACTTACCGCGTTTGTAATCGGTTCCAAGGTGACCCTTGGTAATCTCCACCGGTCCTACCCTCTAGATTCCCCGCAATAACTGATGAGCACTATTGAACACACCAGTGTTCAATAGTGAACTGACGTGCCCACTCCCCCTTCATATAAAGATTATGGTTTAGCGCTGTGCGCCATGATCCGGTGGGCGCTGAATGTCAGGAGGTAAAGGGTCAGTTTTGCGGGGACTCGCTGTAGGGCGGTTGTGTCAACCGCCTAAACACGTGGTGTTTCACAGAAGCGCCCTACAGCAAGACCTTGAATCACCACTGAAGACTGACCCTGTACCGTTGAATCAATTTGACCCTTTTCAAAACGGGTCGAATCTAGTCAAAATACCGAGTTCGTTTGAAGGCCGTCGCTCCTGTCCGAGCACAGATGGAGGAGGTTGATCTCCCTGAACCCGAGATCGATTGGAAGTCCCTTTTCTACGACTCGAGCCTCTACCTCGGTATCATGCACGGGTACCGGTTAGTAACCGAACCTGGTACAAGAGAAGAGCTAAAAGGTTCGTTATACATGGGCCTGAAGATCGGTGGAAACAAACTGACTCAAGAGCGGTATCCCCCGACAGGATTCCAACGGGGGGTGTCACGGAATGGAATGCGCTCCCAGCCTATGTTCGCCACGCACAGTATACGCAATCGGCTGAGGCCAATGGTTTCGCTGTGGCTGTTGGCGGAGGCATGGACATTGCGCTGAACCGGGTGCTGGCGTTTCGAGTCGGCAATCTCGAATATCTTCATACCTCCATCGGGGAATTCGCCCTGGGCGATTATTCCAACATGATCCGTTTCAGCACTGGTTTGATTCTCCGCACAGGGAGCTGGTGAACGGCTTGCCCCGTTAATTGTGCGAACAGTAGGCCGGATGTATAACGGCAAAGAACCTCTCCCGTTGAAGGGCGTTCAGTGAGGCCGGTGGCATCACAGACAATCAGGCACTGCCGCATTGACACACTTCGGAAGATGCCAAACAGGGCCCTAAATGAGAGGCTCCGGCACTTCCCATTTCCGAGTCTCGGCGGAGCGGAAAATGGCGTCAATCACTGCCATGTTCCTCACGGCATCTTCTAGCGGCGTCGGCACCGGGGTGCCTTCACGGATGGCCCGCGAGAATAGATCGCCCTGGATGGTGTATTGGTCGCAGACGTCGAATTCCTTTGTTTCGACTCCGCCGCCGAAAAGATCCGATCCATCATCAATGAAAATCCGGCAAGGGCGGTCCGGCGGGGCATTGAACGGGATCTCGATCTCGATACGCCCCTGGGTGCCAAAGAATTGGATGCGCTGGTATCCCACCAACTGTGTTCCGCATGTGAAAATGGATTGACCGGAGGGGAAATCCAAGATGGCTGAAGTGAGCCGGTCAACCTTCATCTGCGGATCCCGTTCCACCAACCCCAGCACCTGTTTGGGTTCTTCACCGAAAATCCACCGCGAGGAAGTAATTGGATAACAACCTATGTCCATCAACCCGCCACCACCCCACTCCAGGACGTTGCGAATATCCGCAGGGTCAGGATCGAAGTAGCTGAAGAAGCCCAAAACAGAACACAGTCTCCCGATTCTGCCCGTTTGGATGAGTTGCCTGGCCGCCAGCCATTGGGGGTGGGCCCGGACCATGAAGGCTTCCTGCATCTTAACCCGGGTCCGGTCTCTGGCGGCGATCAACTCCAGCGCCTCCTTTGCGTTCAATGCAATCGGCTTTTCGCACAGGACATGCTTGCCTGCTTCGGCTGCCCTAATTGACCATGGAACGTGGAGATGATTGGGAAGCGGAACGTAGACAGCTTCGATCTCCGGGTCCTCCAACAGTTCTTCATAAGAACCATAGGCCTTCGGAATCCCCAACTCCTTGGCAGCTTTCTGGGCCTTCTTCAGGTCCCTCGAAGCGATTGCCGTCACCTGCGACCACTCGCCGCCCTGCATGGCAGGGATCACCTTCATCACGGCAATTCGTGCGACACCCAGCACTCCCCAGCGGACTTTGTTTTTGATCATTTCGAGCCTCTATTAGTGAAATTTGCGTATCTTAGGGATACCTCTCGCCCCCGGGAACCTTGTCAACATTCCCATCCCTCTCACGTGGGGAGGGGACTGCTGACGGGGAAGTGAGAGGCGCCGCTACAAATGGGGCTTCAGACAGTCGTCACTCCATTTTGCAAGATCAGCAGAAATGAAAAAGGCCAGGAACCCCTGGCCTTAGACTGTCTTGTTTTTTGCACAGCTTTGGCTACTTCACTTCGCTTCGTAACGCGTCTTCGATAGTACCCCACCCGCCACTGTACATCGAGGCGAGTATTTCCTGTTCGTGCCGTTCCAAAAAGCGGCAGGCGTCTTCCTCATTAAGATCTACACGCAGAACATGTTGCGCCCACTGAACGATTTCTGCCGGCTCAATTGAGGCCTGAGCAAAACGCTCCTTCTCCATCTTGGTTGTGCTGGACATGATTCAACCTCCTTGGGATTGAATTCAATGCCAATGCAAGAACCAAAATCAAAGGCCAAGAGTTCGCGGAAATACAATAGCACAGTTGGGGGGGCACGAATGAAAATCTTGCCCACAGAACACACAGAACGACGGAGACAATCAATTTGGACGGGAGTAAACCATGCGTTGATACTCCAATTTTGGGTAATGCCCGAAGTTGACTAGAAGTCCTACTTTGTGTCCGGTGGCGTTCAAGTAGTTCAGAAGTTGAGCGCGGTGCTCGTCTGTTAACTGAGAGATTGCCTTTATCTCCACAACGACTTTTCCATAACAAATGAAGTCAGGTTCGTAGGTGTGTTTGAGTGAATGACCTTTATATTCCAGAACGACCCTCTCTTGGGCTTGGAACGGAATCCCCTGCAAGTTCATTTCGATCTCTAAACACTCCTGGTAAACTGGTTCCAGGAATCCACAGCCCTTCTCCTTGTACGCCTCAAAACAGGCACCGATGATCTTGTAGGTTTCGTCTTTCAACAAAAACTCTTCCATTGTTTTGCCTCTTTTCTGCGTCGGTCTGTGTGTTCTGTGGGCAAAACCCAATCAATGTTGTTTCAAAGCGAAGGCCAGCGTGGGGTCCAGCGGGTAGCGGCCAAAGTGCTCGCCATAAATGGCCAGCCCTCCAGGCAAGGCTTCATCGACTTCCAGGCGGAGAATGATTTCTTTGGCTGCCGCTGCGGCGGTCAAGGCTGTCTTCGCGATCACGGCGGAGATGAGATACCCGTAGGATCCCGCTTCTCTCAGTGTCTTGTCCCGCTTTTGCGCGTGCCAGGAAAGAATTCCCCGATGGTCTGCAGGATCGTCCATTAAGTCAAATACCCCCACTG
Organism: Terriglobia bacterium; assembly: GCA_041476565.1. Classification (GTDB taxonomy): domain Bacteria; phylum Acidobacteriota; class Terriglobia; order Versatilivoradales; family Versatilivoraceae; genus DATKMG01. The sequence continues at coordinate 18,763 of JBGOTQ010000118.1, forward strand.
ATTCGCCAGCCACCCGGATTCGGACGGCACTCGGGTGCAAGAGTGTATCCGTCATCGGGTAAGAGTTGGGATTGGCGCTGGGATCGTGAGTCCCTCTGCCACGCATGAAATCGCCCTCAACCTGGTTGGTTTCCTTTCTATCTTTTCCGAAAAGCTGCTTGGCTGAAAGTTCAGCCACAAAGGCAACGCTATCCACATCCTCAATAAGGAGTCCGGCCGGCCAGGGGATGCGGTATTCAAAGTATCCCGAACCAGCGCCATTGACCTTCAGTCCGTCAAGAACGCTCCACTGTTTGAGGCTCCATTTTGCTGATTGAAACCGCTGAGGTGCAATTCGGATCAGGCGAATCTGCCGGCCTTCTTCGTTGAGTGTTTCGTCCCGGGGCGCAGGACCGCTCGTCACCAGAAATGTGGTGAAGTTACGATGCAGGAGCTGGCCGGATTCCGACTTGAGCACCAGGCTCAGAATCGCGAGGGCAGGCCTGGGTGGCATGCTGACTTCCATCGCTGGAAGCTCCCGGGACATCCAGGGAGCAAAGGAGACCGGACGGGAAAAGCGGGAGTAGACTTCATAGCGGCCCAGGCTGTCCCAGCCGTGGAGTTCAAAGTCCAGGACTAAACTGGTTCCCGGACACCGATCAGTCATGAAGGATGCATACAGAGGGACCTGAATTCTGCTCCCCGGTTTAACTTCCCTGCACAACTCGCTGCCGGTCGACAC
>JBGOTQ010000119.1:0-19383 GCA_041476565.1 Terriglobia bacterium
CGAATCGATACATGGCCCAGGCGCAGAGGCAATTGTAAGTCTTGATGCGATCCGCCCTGACGAATTGCCCGTTGGTTCGGAAATATCCGTCCGAATCCAGGTCCAACACCAGGAAGTCCGCTGCCCGGCGCGCGGCTTCCAGATAAGATGTGTTGCCGGAAACCGCGTAAGCGGTGCACCAGCCATCCAAGACCATTCCAGTATTAAACGCTGCTGGAGTTTGTTTTTCGGGCGTACATACCACCCCCCCCTGGACGGCGCCAGAGGGCATTTGCACCTGGACTTCCCAGTCAGCCATTCGCAGGGCTTCTCTGCGAACGTGGTCATCCCCGTAACGATCCGCGAAGCTGAGGAGCGATGTGATGATGTATCCAGTCGTCTCCGGGTAAGATGCCTTCCAGCCAGCGGGCTCGTCACACGGGAAATAGCCAAGCGAGACGCCCCCATCCAGACAGGCTCCCTGTGCCCGCAGAATCCATTCCACCGCAGCCCGCGCACGTTCCGTTGTTTCTCCCCGAACAGGTTTGACAGCGCCAAGCCAAAACCGCACCTGGTCTCGCACCAACTGATGCGCAAACACTCGCAGCGAAGTATCCGACAGACACAAAAGCCGTCTGAGGTGGGCGTCGACAGCCCAATAGTTTTCTCTCAGGCCTCGATGGAGGCTCCAGTCAGCCAGGATTCGCCCGGCAGTCGTTATCTTCACTTCATTACTGCTCCCGTCGAATTCACTCGCTCTGCCTAGATCCAGCTTGACGCTGCATACTCCTGCCAGCTTTTTATTTTTAGATCACTGACCTGCTTACAACTCAAAGCCTCTACAAATCGTTGCGCCAGCTGGATGTTCGTGATCAGGGGGATTCCGAAGTCGACCGCCATTCGACGGATGATATAGTCGTTCGTCAACTCTTCTTCCCGGTAGTTCTTTGGAATGTTGATGACAAGATCAACACTCCGGTTTATCAGGAAGGTCCGTGCGTTAGGGCTTTTGTCTTCCAGCGGCCAATGCAGCACGGTGGCGTCAATGCCGTCCTGACGCAGGAACTCGGCTGTGCCTTGGGTTGCATAGAGCCGCATATTGAGGTCTTTCAACACGCGAGCACATTTGAGGAAGGCGGCCTTGGCCTCCACGGGCCCGGTGGAGAGCAGGATGCTTTTCACAGGGAGACGATACCCTACCGACAATAGCGCCTTCAGAAAGGCCTCCTCAAAATCGTCCCCCAGGCAACCCACTTCGCCAGTCGAGGCCATTTCCACCCCAAGTGTCGGGTCGGCCCCGTCCAGACGCGTAAATGAGAATTGCGGGGCCTTGACCCCCACGTAATCAATCCCAAAAATCAGGTCATTAGTCTTTGGCACAGCCCGCCCCATGATGACGCGGGTCGCCCTGTCAATGAAGTTTGCCTTCAGGATTTTAGACACAAAAGGGAAACTGCGTGAAGCCCTGAGATTACATTCGATGACCTTGGCTTCGTTGCCTTTCGCAATGAACTGGATGTTGAAGGGTCCGTTAATGCGAAGTGGCCGGGCAACTTTCTCACTGATTTTCCGGATCTGCCTCATCGTTTCAATATAGGTGCGCTGTGGGGGAAGCACCAGAGTGGAGTCACCCGAATGGACCCCTGCATTTTCGACGTGCTCTGAGATCGCCGAAATTACTATTTCCCCGTTACAGGCCACGGCATCGATTTCCAGTTCCTTGGCGCCCTCGATGAACTGGCTGATCACAACAGGATGCTGGCGGGACACGTCGGCGGCCCGGGAAAGAAAACGAATCAGCTCAGCGTCATTCGAGGCCACTGCCATGGCAGCGCCACTGAGAACATAAGAAGGTCTGACAATCACCGGATAGCCGATGCTTCGAGCAAACGACAGGGCTTCAGGAGTCGTGACAAGCTCTTTCCACGCCGGCTGTCTGATGCCGAGCTGATCCAGGAGCCGGGAGAACTTGTGCCGGTCTTCGGCAAGGTCGATGCTATGAGCAGACGTGCCGAGGATGCGAACACCTTCCTCCTGCAGAGGAATCGCCATATTATTGGGAATTTGCCCCCCCATGGAGAGGATGACACCCAGCGGGTTTTCTTTGCGATAGATGTCCAAAACTGTCTCGAAGCTCAGCTCGTCGAAGTAGAGACGGTCACACTCGTTATAGTCGGTACTCACCGTCTCGGGGTTGCAGTTGATGATGATCGTCTTGTAGCTGAGCTTCCTGAGGGTTTGAACCGTGTTGACACTGCACCAGTCGAACTCCACGGAACTGCCAATGCGATACGCCCCCGAACCGAGGACGATGACCGTTTCCTCTTGATCAAAGGTAACGTCATCTTCGCAACCATTGTATGTCAGGTAGAGATAGTTCGTTTGGGCGGGGTATTCGGCGGCCAAAGTATCAATCTGTTTAACCACAGGAACAATGCCCGACTGTTCCCGTTGGCGACGGATATCGAGTTCTGAAGACCTTGTCAGGGTTCCGAGCTGACGGTCGCTGAAACCTGCCTTCTTGGCCCGCAGTAGCAGCTCGGTCGGACAGGCTGATCCCTGGCAGGCAACGATCTGTTTCTCGGTCTCAACAATGTTTTCAATCTTCTGCAGGAACCAACAGTCGATGTGAGAAAGACGATGAATGTCTTCGGTGGTGTAACCCCGCCTGAGTGCCTCGGGGATGGCGAAAACTCTTTCGTGAGTAGGCTCACACAGTTCTCTCTCGATGTCGTCGAACCGGAAGTTCGCGTTGCCTACAAGCCCGTTCACGCCGATCTCGAGCATGCGAAGTGCCTTCTGGAGAGCTTCTTCAAAGGTCCTTCCAATGGCCATCACTTCGCCGACCGACTTCATGCCCGAGCCGATGCGCTTGGATACCATCCGGAACTTCTGCAGGTCCCAACGTGGAATCTTCACGACGATGTAATCCAGGGCTGGCTCAAAGCAGGCCCGGGTCACGCCAGTGACCGAGTTCTGCAGATCGGTCAGTGCGTAACCCAAAGCTAGCTTGGCAGCGATGAAGGCCAGCGGATAGCCAGTAGCTTTGGAGGCCAGAGCGGAACTGCGAGACAGGCGCGCATTCACTTCGATGACCCGATAGTCGGTGGAGCGCGGGTTGAGGGCAAACTGGATGTTGCACTCTCCCACGATTCCAAGATGACGCACAGTCTGGATGGCTACTCTCCGCAGCAGGTGGTATTCGTCATTGTTGAGGGTCTGACTGGGCGCCACGACAATGCTTTCACCGGTGTGGATCCCCATGGGATCGAAGTTTTCCATGTTGCACACCGTCACACAATTATCAAACCGATCGCGGACAACCTCATATTCAACTTCCTTCCAGCCAGTCAGGTATTCTTCGATCAACACCTGCGGGCTGTGAGCCAGTGCTTTTGCCGCTCTATTTTGAACTTCTTCCGCGTTCAGGCAAAGTCCTGACCCAAGTCCTCCCAGGGCGTAGGCCACGCGCAGCATTACTGGGTAACCGATCGCCTCCGCAACAGCCAGAGCCTGCTCGCTGGAGGTAGCGACGGAACTACGAGGCACTTTGACACCGATCTCCGTCAATCGACGGACGAAAAGGTCTCTGTCTTCTGTATCGTGAATCGCTTGAACCGGGGTCCCTAAGACCTCGACGCCGTAACTTTTCAGCACACATCTTCGGTCCAGTTCCAGCCCGCAGTTCAGGGCCGTCTGGCCTCCAAAACTGAGAAGAATGCCGTCCGGATGCTCTTTCTCAATCACCTTCTCGACGAATTCCGGAGTCACGGGAAGAAAGTAAATCTGGTCGGCGAGATAGTCCGAAGTCTGAATGGTCGCAATGTTCGGATTCACCAAAACCGTGGCAATTCCCTCAGCTTTGAAGGCTTTGATGGCCTGGCTGCCCGAATAGTCAAACTCGCCTGCCTCCCCAATCTTGAGTGCACCGCTACCTAGGATCAGGACTTTCTTCTCTTGGATATTCCTCATACGTTGTTCATCCAGAAGACAATTGGTTGCAACCGGCTTATTATTTCAGTGGGTCATCGATCTGACAGATCGTTGTAGAAAATCTGCGCGAATAGGTTTGTCTCATGAGCGTTTCTGCAATATTTTGCGCGATGATGCGGTGACCTTCTGTATTGGGTTGAGTATCGATTTTGGAATTGAAATATCTATCCTCGGACCCCCCAGTGGAATATCGTTGGATGTACTAGAGCTCATAACATGGTCATGTAGAATTATCCCTGGATTTCATAACATCCGAAGAAACTCATCGAAAAGAAGGTTGGTATCATCAGGTCCTGGTGCCGCTTCGGGATGAAACTGCACACTCATGAAAGGTTTCCGAACGTGTCGAATTCCTTCGTTGGTACCATCGTTGGCGTTATGAAACCAGGAGACCCAGCCTTCAGGAATTGAATCGGCCTGGACTGCGTAACCGTGATTCTGGGAAGTCACGTAACACCGCTTGGTTCCGGTCTCCACGCAAGGTTGGTTCTGACTCCGATGGCCGAATTTCATCTTGTAGGTGTCAGCCCCGCAGGCTAGAGCCAAAATCTGGTGGCCCAGGCAGATGCCAAACACCGGAAGCCCATTGTCCATTGCGCGCTGGACGTTGGAAATCGTGGCGGAACATGTCTTCGGATCCCCGGGTCCATTCGAGATCACGACCCCATCACAGGCTTCGTTCATGAGATCGTAATCCCAGGGAACGCGCATCACAGTGACCTGTCGCTGCAGCAGACTTCGGATGATGCCGCTCTTACAGCCACAGTCGATCAGCACGACCCGCTTCTTGCCTTCAGCAGGGTAAACAACTGGAGACCTCACACTGACCATGGCGACCAAATTTTCCAGATTCGGATTGTAAAATTCCACATTCTGGTCATCAAGAACGACCTTCCCAAGCAGGCTTCCCTTGGTGCGCAGGCACTTGGTGACAGCCCGTGTATCGATTCCAGTAATTGCCGGGACACCGCTCTGGACCAACCATCGAGCCAAGCTCAGTGCCGCATTCCAATGACTGTAACGAGTGGAAACTTCAGCTACGACTAACCCAGCAATCTGTACCCCCTCGGACTGGAAGCCTGCGGGAAGACCGCCCTCAACACCACCATCGGGAACACCATAGTTCCCGATGAGGGGATAAGTGAGCACCAGGATCTGCCCTTTGTAGGAAGGGTCTGTCAAGGCCTCGGGATACCCGACCATTCCGGTATTGAAGACCACTTCGCCAGCAACACATTGGGGTAGGCCAAAGGAGTGGCCGTGAAACACCGATCCATCTTCCAGAACTAAGCTTGCTTTAGTCATGCCTCACTCTCACGGCTGTTCCCCAAGAGGTCTCCGTTGGTCTTTGTCGACAGCCTTTCCTTTGCACGGGTTGGAATTACTTGCTGTCGGATCAGGGAGTAACAGCGGAAAAAGGCAGCCTCGAACGCCGCCGGGGCCGGGCGCGTCCAAATTCCCCGCCAATGCTGAAGAAGTTCTAGAGGGTGTTTAAAAAGTCGTAGTCCAAAGGGGCCGCTTTGTTTATAGTCCCGGCTTCAGCCGGAGAAACGGCATTCTTCTCCGCCTGAAGCCGGGACTATAAACCAGAAAGTACCTTCTTAAACACCCTCTTAGAACAAAGTGTAGATGAACGGAGCCAATGCTGATCCCTGCGTGAGGACCAATAGGGTTCCGAACAACACAAGAATCACAACAATTGGTAGCAGCCAGAATTTCTTACGCTCTTTGAGAAATGCCCAGAGCTCCAGAATAAATTCACCCATGCTCAACCTCCAGAACTAGAACTGATGTTTGAGGTGCGTCTCCGACCGGGGCGAACGGGAAACCCGATAACTGCCGGCTTGCCTATCCAGCTTGCGCCTCATCGGGTCTTTTCCTTGCCAGCGTAGAATAACTCCCACCGGGGCGAAGACGAGATAGAAAACAATGCCCAAAATGATCCGAGTGTTGATCCAACCCAGCACATGGCCAATGCGCATCCATACTTTGTAGACAGGTGTCAACGCGGCAGGCGCTGCCAGCGCCGCGAGGATCAACACTGCCCCCACACCGACCAGTGGTAGTCTCGGGTGCTGGCGGTGGATGAGGAGCGGCCCAACCCCAATGAGCGCAAAGACCCCTCCGACCAGCAACCCGAACGAGCGCAGCTGTTTGGTTCCAAGATTCTCCGCCATTCGGTTTCCTTTCAATCCAGTTCGAATTCCTTTTTCCAGTCGGTGTCACCTTCCAGGCGTTTTTGATCTGCCTTAAGGAGCACGCAGTTTTCAAGAACAAGCACATCCATCTCCGTGCGCATGAAACATCGGAAGGCGTCTTCCGGCGAACAGACAATGGGTTCACCGCGCACATTAAACGAGGTATTGACAATGACACCGCATCCGGTTTTGGCCTCGAAGGCCTTCAGCAACCGGTAGTAGCGGGAGTTGGTCTCCTTGTGAACGGTCTGGATCCGAGCGGAGTAATCCACATGAGTCACGGCAGGAATGTCAGACTTCGGCACGTTGAGCAGGTCGATTCCCCACAAGGACTCCTGCTGCTTGGTCAGTTGCGTGCGGCGATTTTCAACTACCGGCGCCACCAACAGCATATAAGGGCTGTCTGCGTCTAGCTGAAAATAGTCTGAAACCCGCTCCCGCAAGACTGAGGGCGCAAAGGGGCGGAACGATTCACGATACTTGATCTTCAGATTCATCACCGATTGCATTTTGGGACTGCGGGCATCTCCAATAATGCTCCGCCCTCCAAGCGCGCGTGGTCCAAATTCCATCCGCCCCTGGAACCATCCGATCACTTTCTCCGCGGCCATCTCTTCCGCCACTCGCTCAAAGAGCGCTTCCTCGCTGACACGGATGTAGGGGGCTTCCTTGCCCTTGAGAAACTGCTCAATCTCTTCGTTGGAAAACGAAGGTCCGAGGTAGCTGCCGCGCATGTCATCGCCGTGAACATTGGCTTTGCGGGGTTGATTCAGGAACAGATGCCAGCCCGCGAGCGCCGCGCCCAGCGCCCCCCCCGCATCACCGGCAGCCGGCTGGATCCAGATCTGCTTAAAAGGTCCCTCTCGGAGAATGCGCCCATTGGCCACGCAATTGAGAGCCACGCCTCCCGCCAAGCATAAACTCTCCTCTCTGGTTTCCTGGTGGAGAGTCTTGGCAAGACGGAGCATAATCTCCTCGGTAACGTCCTGGATCGATCGGGCCAGATCCATCTCGCGCTGAGTAAGCGGTGTTTCGGGCTTTCTAGCCGGTCCCCCGAACAGCTCATCAAACTTTGGGTTCGTCATGGTGAGCCCTGTACAGTAGTTGAAGTACTCCATGTTCAGGCGGAAGGTGCCATCGGGTTTCAGGTCAATTAAGTGGTCATAGATTGCCTGAACATATTTGGGTTCGCCATAAGGCGCCAGCCCCATCACCTTATATTCACCAGAGTTCACCTTGAATCCAGTGAAATACGTGAAGGCAGAGTACAGCAGCCCCAGCGAGTGAGGGAAATCAATCTCCCACAGCGGTGTCAGCTTCTGCTCATGACCAACCCATGCAGAGGTCGTCGCCCATTCTCCAACGCCGTCTGCACACAACACAGCCGCCCTGCTGAAGGGGGACGGATAAAAGGCCGAGGCGGCATGGGACTCATGGTGCTCGGTGAAGAGGAGTTGGGGCACTTCCGATTTCTTCAGCCCTTCTCCGAGCCCAGCTAGTTCCATTTTGAGCAGATCTTTGAGCAGGAGCTTTTCTTTCAGCCATACGGGCATTGCCGCCACGAAGGACTGAATCCCACGAGGAGCGAAAGCCAGATACGTTTCCAGTAGGCGTTCGAACTTCACCAGTGGCTTGTCGTAAAAGACTATAAACGACAGGTCCCGCAAGCCAATTTTCCCTTCTCGTAGACAGTACTGCACTGCATATCTCGGAAAGCGAGCATCGTGTTTCTTACGGCTAAACCGTTCCTCCTGGGCGGCCGCAACGAGCCACCCGTCTTTTAGCAAACAAGCCGCGCTGTCATGGTAAAAGGCTGAGATTCCAAGTATCCATCCCGAGCCCTGGCGCCTATCATTCATGAATCGTGTCTCCCTTCCACTTCTGAGTGATTTTCATTCCAAATGATCTATCCGGTGACATTGGCAGTCACTTCGGTTGTGAGAAGCTCAATCGAGTTTAGCCTCACAAATGACAGGCAAGTCGCTTCCAGACAACAGAGTCTGGGTGGAAGAAAAAATAATTGGAAAACTCTTTGTCCCGATATGCCTCAGTTGCAACAAATCGTCCATTAAAGACATAGCCTGTGTACCCCAGGGCTTGCAGATATGCAAAAACTTCCCCACTTGTGTGGCGGCTAACCTCCACCAGCCAAGCTGGTTTTGACGAGGCAATCAGTTTGTTGCCCCCCTTTATCACATCAAGTTCACTTCCTTCCACATCGCACTTGATCAAGTCTAGCCGCTGCAATTTGCGCTCCTGAAAAAACTGGTTCAAGGTCAGGACAGTCACCCTCTCCTTCAAACCTTCCTCGCCCTCCTTAGCGAAATGCGCCCAGTAGTAACCGATAAACCCCCCCAGATCAGGAATCACGAGGTCTGCATAACCGGCTGTCGAACCCAATGCAGCCTGTGTCAGGAAGACGTTGGCAAGCTTGGCCTTCCTGACTATCGACTGCAGAATCGCATAGTTCTCTCTTAACGGTTCAAACGCTAAGACTTTCCCACTGGATCCGACTTGGCGTGACAGTTCCAACGTGTAGATCCCCACGTTGGCACCAACGTCCGCCACCACGTCTCCGGCCCGAAGTAGAGTCTTCAGCAGACCGATTTCCGGTTCTGTCTTGGCCTTACCCGCAATCACCTGTCTGGAAATATAGATCCGCCGCAGGCTGTGTTTCACTCCGCGGGGAAGTAATCTGAGAAGTGGTCGCGTCAAGGATTGTCTTTGCATACAAGCCAGTCTGTCAGTTTCAATGCAGCGTTAGACACTTTGCCCGGCGGGCAGTCACCAGCACTACACTACAGGAGTTCCCGCCAATTGTCTCATCGTAACCAGGAAACAAACAGGGGGAAATGGCACCGGGAACGCAGACGCTTCCACACGCTTCCTTAGTTAGAACGAAATACCTACGTCGACACAACGAAATAGGATCGATGTTGTGGATGACGCTCTCGAGTGCGGGGAGGGAAACAACAAGAACACCAGCCGGCTTGCTCCGTGAGAGCAAGCCAGCTGACACATCCTGAAGAGTCTGGCCTCGATTGAAATCAGTTGGTGATCCTTAGTGAAACCGGGGCAGCAGGTGGTGTGCTGTCCCCTGTGCCGGGCGTTCCGACCGGATCTGGAATCTTCTGAGTCGAGACAATTAATTCGTCATACCAGACAGACCATGTTGGGTGAGAACTATTGGTTACGCCGGTATGAAACGGAGTCAGCCAGACCTTGCCATACTTTACTGTGGCTGGGTCGAGATTAACTAGATCGTACCCACCCGATGAGCCGCTTGGACCTAGGCCTTCCAAATGCTGATTTCCCTTGGCACCATTCGAGGCAATAAGTGAAGTGTCCAATAGTAAGAGAGACGGCTGACCTTCCCTAGCTGCCCACAACTTAATTTGGCTATCATAGTGATAAACACCGTCGTTTTTGTACCAGGTTCCAACCGTAACTTGAACCTGGAACGTCAGCCACTCGTTAGCCACATATCTGAAGCAGTTACTTCCAGCGTTCACCGGATAGATGCAGCCTGGGGGATACGGGAGAGCATTTTCCTCCATGATATTGACACTGTTTAAAGTTGGTTCTATGGGCTGGTATTTACCATCCTTGACTCCGCAACTATGATACATTCTGGGGAAACCAACCTGATTGGTGTTCTGAGTGACAATCTCTAGTTCAGTACACGCTGTTGCAGCGATACCACCTTGATGGTCACCTTCCCCAATAATTGATTGTTTCCAACCACCTCCACCGGGGAACTGATAATCAAGGTAGCCTTGTTCAAAACGCTGTCTCCACTGGACGTAAAATGTCTGACCTGGGCCATATTGAGTTCCGTATGGGATAGAGGCCGAACAATTGTTACTAGTAGCTGTCAAACAATTTGGTGAATTTGGAGTGAAGTTCATGCTGAAGCTGCCATAGCCGCCGTCGTCGTTGGAAGGGATGGTGAATTTTAACGACCCGCTGCCGGACGCTTTGATCGAAGTATCGATAGTTGGGGTTGGGCCTTGAGTATTAAAATATGGCTGGGCAACAACTAAATTATCAAAATCAAAACAACGAACTACCCCGGGTCCGTTGCATCGAGTCTGGAAGTTAGAGGTAATCACAATCGTAGCCGAGGTGGTGGCGCTGACCGAGGCTGATGGTGAAGAGTTGTTGCCAGCAGCGTCGTACGCAGTCACGCTGTAATTATAGGTCGTCGAAGCCGACAACCCGGTGTTTTGGAAGTTGGTCACCGTCGATGTCCCCACCTGACTGCCATTGCGGAAGATCTTGTAGCCAGCCACACCGACGTTATCCGTGGACGCTGTCCAGGCCAGGTTGATCTGAGACAGTGAGATCACCGTCGGCGAAAGGCCTGACGGAACAGACGGAGGTGTAGCATCTCCCGGTGGCGGCGGAGGTAGAGTCTGAGTGCCGCCAGGTAAGTGCTTGTAAAGATAGACAGTACATCCCGTGCCCAGGCATTTGACAATGAATGTGACATTGTATTCTGGGATAGGAGTAGCCGTCATCCCGTGCTGTGGATTGGATGGATCCGCCAAATTTCCTTGGAAGATAGGAGCCATTGAGTTGATGAAGGTCCAAGTGTCGGTAATAACGTTGTAGGTGTACCAACCCGTGTTATAAGTCGAACTGGACCATACTAGAAAAAGACCTGTGACGGGATCTACGCTCTTCAAAGCGGCGCCGTTCCCCAAATCGACGGGAGCATTCGCCAGTGCCACAACCGTTCCATCCGCAAGGAGTTTATAACCGTGGCGATCCGACCCGCCGCCACCGAACCAGATCAGATGATGCACCGGGTTATAGATCGCCATTACACTCATGATCCCGGCCGTATAGGTATTTGCCGCTCCAACCCTGGTCCAGGTACTCGTGTTTTCGCTAAATCGAAAAATGCCGAGTTTGTCGTTGAACTCACCCGGATTGAACCATAAAGTTGAGTCCATCTCCGGGAAGTAAACGTAAGTTCCACAACATTGCACATAACTGATCAAATTGTTGGCGGGAGTACTACTCCAAACTCCCGTTACAATGTTGAACCGTCTCATCACATTTCCAAATGTGTCTCTCCCATAAAAATAGCCTCTGACTGGATCAACCGTCTGTTGGCCGTAGCCATGGATAACTATGCCGGAGCTTGGCACCCAGGAAGGAGTGGCCATATTGGTCCAGCTATTCGTCGTCTCGTCGAAATTGACGAATCGTGCCACCGGATTTGTCTCGTTATGGTCCCCACCGGCGAAATAGATTTTTCTCCCCTGCGGATACCAAGCCATGCGATCCGTATAACCAAAGATGAATCCGCTTGCCCCGCCTGTGTTCGTCAGCGTGGGATTGATGTTGTTCGTTGAAATGGTCGTCCACTGACCCGGCTGCAACGCATTAGCCGCGTCGCTTAGAACCGTTGCAAGGGCTGACCCTGACAGTCCTGCCAGCATGAGGATAAGTGTTAGTCCCTTTTTCATCGGAATAATTCCCTTTCTTTTCAGTGACCTTGCGTGCTCCAAGAGTTCGCCAAAACCAAGTCAGTTGGTCTTTCGCTTTCTCGATAGGGCAAGCGAGTTACCACTCTTGGGGGGGACCATCAGCGGGCTCCTAAGACTAACATTTTCAGATCAGTCGTAACTGGTGTCAGCAAGAGCGGAACCAGCTCCACTGTTAGCCGCGGGCTCCATATTACGAATTTGTAATTGGCTGAACGGAAGTTGGCAAAGCTTGGGAATTCAATCCCCCGGGTCGTTTGTCGTCATTTCGCAGCTGGGCTGGCGTTTTTCTCCAACGTCCCTCACGAATTGGGTTGGCCTAAGTTGAGAAAACGTCCTTCGAGAAGATCTCGAGACACCAGTTCAACTGCAAGACGATGACCGCTCTCATTCCAGTGGCCGTCATTCTTCAAAACGAGTGGTTTCCCTCCTCTGCTCCGCCATTCCTTGAAGCCCGGCAACAGATCAATCACCGGAATTCCTCTTTCCTGACCAAACTGGATCATCACACGCTGAGGGCCTTCGATGTCCACAGCGCCAGCAGAGAGCTGCTGCGCTTTCAGAAAGGAACCCAGGTTCTCCGCTTCAAACTGAAAGGTGATCGGAATCAAGAAAATGACCGTTTTTGATCCTAGCTCTTTGCCGATGGAATTTATGCGTAAGAGCAATTGATGAGTCAACCGCCAGCCCTGGCTGATGCGTTCTCCAGGATTCCGCCGGATTTGCTCGGCAACGTGATTATTCAACGCGACTCCCCCAATTTCAATCTCGCTGGAATGCCACCACAGCCTGATCAACTGGTAAAGATGACTATGCGAACCCAGGTAAGCCTTTGCTTGCCAGAATAGATAGGCAACAAACGAAATCTTCTCAACGGGCTTGGGCTCTAACAGGTCATTGGCCATAGAGTGGAATCTTTGTCTCAAATTGTCGCTGATGTCGTTGGTCATGGTCATCGCGACCAATATAAGATCCGGCTTCAGCCTCACTCCATAGCGCTCCAGGTAGGCCAGTTCGTCGTCGGTCCCCCAACCACTGACAGCCACATTGATCACTTCCACGGGTCGCGTGCTGGACAGGCGTAGCCTATCTTCAAGAAGCTTCGGGAAGGAGTCTTCAAACCGGACCTGCAATGCTTCCATGAAGGAGTCTCCCAAGAGCAGAATCCGGACAGTCCCGGGAGCCTTCTCCACAGAATGCTCGCGATCTCTCATGCCAAACGAATTGGTCTGATATGGCCGGGCTGTCTCCACTCCGCGATAAATTCCCTGGTGGTTTGGCCGAAGAATTTTCAACCCGTCGCGAGTCTGGTAGGAGAGGCTCAGATTCTGAGGATAGAACATCCGCAGGGCCAGTTCGACTGCGAAAAGACAAAATAATGCTGAAACCAAAAACAGAATCAGATTCGCAAGATTTTTCTTCATCACGATCATAGTTAGAGCCAGCCTGGCTGGGTCGAGCCCAACAAAATTCAAATAAACTTCAGGGCGTTTAGATTCTGCAGTTCATTCGCTCTGCTTGGCACTGGCGGGCTGTGACACGGCCGCCGTTGGCGCTCGCGCCAGCACTTCATCGTAGGCCAGCAGATAGCCTTGAACCATGGAGTCCAGGCTAAACTGGGTGCACACCCTGAGACGACTAGCCCGACCATGAGCTTTGGCCCCGTCCTCATTGTTCAAGTAATGAAGAATAGCCTTGGACATTTCAGGCGGATTCTCCGACGGCACCAAAGTACCGTTCTCCCCTTCATGCACCAGTTCCGGGTTGCCCCCGACACGGGTGGCGATGATCGGAAGCCCGCAGGCCATGGCTTCGAGGATCGTATTCGAGATCCCTTCGGCCAGAGAGGGCAGAACGAAAACGTCAAAACGAGCCAGGATGTCTGGCACATCCTCACGTTCTCCAGGCAGCCAAGCAAGCGAGTCAGCACCTGCATCTCTCAGCAACTGCAGGGCCTGCTCACGGAGCGGTCCGTCGCCGACCATGATCAATCGCAGTCGCTGGGCAGCTCCGGGAGCGGTTTTTACCAGTCGGACAAACGCCTGCACCAATGTTAGCGACCCTTTGACGGCTTGCATGCGGCCTACCGTTCCGACAACGAAGTTCGCCGGAGCAATCAGATCGCCAGTTGCCAAAGATGGTTGGCCTCTGGCTTGCGGTTTGAACCGCTCTAGATCTACACCGTTGTAAATCAGCCGGATCTGCCGGGGGGAAATCCCCACATCTTCTCGAAGCCATCGGGAGAGGTCAGCACTGACGGCAATGTATCGGTGAACCCAAAGCCGCATCGCACTGCGAAGCATCCGGTACCTGCGACTCGTCCCGTCCAGGTCGTACACGTCACGGCCGTGTTCACCGTGTATTCGGCCACGAACGCCGGCCAGCGCAGCAACTGTCTGATACTCCAGGCTGGGCAGATTGCGCGTGTGAACAATGGAAGGTTTCAGTCGGCGCAATTCGCGCCACAGGCGGGCATAAACCCCGAGGTCGTGTCCGGGTTGCTTGTGCAGGGCGATTACAGGTACGTCAGGGCGACGGATGCGTTGCCGAAAGTCGTTGAAGTGACTCAAACAGATAATAGCATGCCGGTAGCGTTCCGAAGGCATGTGATTGATCAGGTTGACCAACCCGTTCTCCAGACCTCCAACGATCAGGTGCTGGATGATATGTGCGACCAGAGGAGGCTGAAAAGACATTTTTTTTGCTGTCCCGGTGCGACTAGCTGGGCAGAGCCGCAGAAGGGGATTTTCGGAAACTGAAGAAACTCGTCAGACGCATTTTGAGAGAGCTGAGAGACAAACCCTCGATTTCCATGAGCAGATCCAGCGGCCGGTGTCTTTCGCTGATCCCCACTCTTCGCAGATCAAAGAGATTTGAATCCGAGGCGACAAATCCCCCGTAGGCGGAAAACATGGCCTTGTAGCCAGCTTGACGGGCAAGGTTGGGAGTTTCTGGACGCACATTCGTTTTTCTTCCGAACGGATAAGAGAACAGGTGCACGGGACTGCCAAGAATGATTTCCAGATCCTGTTTGCTTGTAGCCAGCTCGCGGTAAGCCTCCTCCTGTTCACATTGCCCCATGTCCACGTGATTGACGGTGTGCGATCCAATTTCGAAGCCTCGCTTTCGCAAAAGGCGGAGATCGTCGGCCGTGAGGTTGTCGAGCTGGAATGAGTATTTGTCGGCATCGTGCTGAAAGGCCCGGATGGTGCCCACAAACCCCGAAGACACAAAGCTGCAAGCTGGCAGGCACAAATGGGCCAGCAGGCGTGAAGCCTCGGTGCAGACATCCCGATAGCAGTCATCGAAATGAATCGCTACCGAGTATCCGGCTAGTTTCTCACCGGACTGCAGTGCTTCCACAATTGTTGAGCTGGGGACAACAGTATAAAACTTTCGAAGAATCAGCACATGTTCCGCGAAGCGCTGCACGCTGGTCGTCAGCACATCGTCGGTTAAGTCGTTGATGCGGTGGTAGAGCAGCACACACGCTCGGTCGCCCATTAACGTCGTGCGGATCCAGCGAACTAGATAAAAGACACCTGAATAGAGCAAAACCAGGTAAAACAGCGTCTTCAGGCCGTGGACAAGACTCCCCTGCCGCCCCTCAGAAATCCCAAGCCGGCGGTCCAGTTCCATGCGCTGCCTCCGGGTCGGGGCTGCGCGGGCGGTGTGGCCGGTTTTCGGCTGCGGGGTACCGGATGCCTTGCCAGCGGCCAGATCGGCAATGCACTGGACGAGTAATTCGTTACCATTTAAGTCTAGCTTTCTCCGAAGGGTCACGGGTGTGTCGTTGCCATGAATCAGCACCGTGCCCTCCCCCACGATGTCACCAGTGTCCAAGCCGTCGTCGACAAAGTGGACAGTCACCCCGGCGGCAGACTCCTGATGGTAGAGTTCCCAGAATCCAGGGGGCATGCCCCGATACTCGGGTACCTTGCCCTTATGAAGATTGATACAACCCAACCTTGGAATTGAGAAGGTGGATCGCTTCAAAACCCTTGTACCCAAAACGACTCCGAGGTCCGGAGCCAGCTGATGCAGAGTTTCTACGGCGACGTGTCCGTTTAGATTCCCTACTTCCAGAATGGGAATCCCTTTCTGTGATCCGAGTTGAGCTAGCGAAAAGGAACGTTCCTGGAAGGCCTCGCGCAAAAGGTTCGAAAGAGCCTGCCGCGGGACCAGGCCCTCTGCAACACGTTCCAGGAACTCCATTGCAAATTCGCCCAACCGACAAGGAAGATACATCCATCCCTCTCGGCGCAGGTTTCGTCTCAAGTTGCGGAGTCGTCGCTTGAGTGTGGGTACTTCGGTGTCGAGCATCACGGCAATAATTCGAACACCAGGGATTTGGATGATCTGATCAATCGCTGAACGAGTGGAAGCAGAATCCCTCCCGGCTAGTACAACTATTTTTAGGATTTCACTCGACATCTTCGAGCAAGTTCGTCTCACAGATCAATCGCTAGGAAATGTTTGATTGTCACCACACTGGTACCTCACCAACAGATCCCCTGATAGTCTCCCGGAGTAAGAGAAACACCAAGGGCAATGCGGGCCAGATCGATCACCAGGTGTTTCTTCGTGGCGAAGGTCTGCAACGCGTCACGGAATTCGGTGGTCTTGTTGCCCACGATAACCACTTCGCTGGTTTGAAACAAATGCTCCAGAGAGCCCACCATCAGACGGGACAAATGAGGAATTTCGCGCTCAATGTAGCGCTTGTTGGTGCCCAACAGTTTGGCGAGCGAGACACTGCTGTCGTAAATCTTCAGGTCCAACCCCTTCCCGAGCAGCCGCTCTGCCAGCACGACCAGAGGACTCTCTCGCAGGTCGTCCGTGCCGGGCTTGAAGCTAAGCCCCATCAAGCCCACACTCCGTCTGCCGGTGTCGAGAACCATCGTGACGGCCCTTTCGATTTGCATGGCATTGCTGGGGAGGATGGCTCGAATCACGGGGAGTTCCTGCGCCAGGGTCCTGGCCTGGTACTCCAGAGCGCGAAGGTCTTTCGGCAGGCAGGACCCGCCAAAAGCAAACCCGGGCTTCAAGTATGCGGCCGAGATATTCAGCTTCTGATCCGCGCAAAAGATGCGCATCACCTCGTGGCTGTCGATGTTCATGGCTTTGCAAAGAGTACCAACCTCGTTTGCAAAGACGATCTTGAGCGCATGAAAGCTGTTGCAGATGCATTTGACCATTTCAGCTACTTCGACGGTAGTGGTCAGAAGAGGCGCTTCGACCTGGTGATAGAGCGCCTGGACACTGGTAGCGACTTCCGGCCGGCGAGTTCCGACGACCGTGAACGGTGGGTTGTAGAAGTCCTTCACGGAAGTCCCCTCCCGCAGGAATTCCGGGTTGAAACAGACATCAAAGTCCTCATCGACTCTCTTCCCCGAAGACTCCTGCAGCAGGGGGACGATTGTCTGATTGACTGTTCCCGGCAACAAGGTGCTGCGAACAATCAGCAGATGAGAGGATTTCTTCTCCTTGAGAGCTGAACCGATCTGCTTCATCACCTCACAAACCACCGACGTGTCGAGGCTCCCGTCGCGGCGGCTGGGTGTGCCGACACAAACCAACGAGGCTTCTGTTTCGATGACCCCTTCCATGGAATCAGACGTCACGCGAATGCGACCATTTGCCACTCCCTCTCTAATCAACTCGGGTAGTTCGGCTTCCACTATCGGGCTTTGTCCGGCACGAATCATCGACAGCTTCGTGGGGTCAACGTCGACTCCAACTACTTCGTGGCCGTCTCGCGCAAAGCAGGCCGCAGTGACCGCTCCGACATACCCCAACCCAAAAATGCTAATTTGCATGAAGAGATTCCTTCCTGTTCTCGACAACGATGTGGCAGATGTCTGCAAACTGACGAGCCACGATTGTCCAATCATTATTGTTTCGCACAAACTCGCGGGCTCGGCCACCCATCTCGCGCGCCAAGGCAGGCTCCTGCAAAAGGAGTGTCACGGCCTCTGCGAATTCATCGACGCTGTCGGCCAGCAACAGGTGGCGCTCGTGCTGCACGGGAAGGCCTTCTGCACCAACGTGCGTCGAAACCACGGGAATGCCACTGGCCATTGCCTCGAAGATTTTGATTCGGGTACCACCGCCAATGCGAATCGGGACTATGAACACCGTCCCTTCCACCAGGAAGGGTCTCACATCGTCCACTCGTCCCGTCACGATGACATTGCGTTCCAACCCTGCGAGTTGCTTGATGCGGGCTCCCGGCCGCCGTCCCACAATCGCTAAAGACACATCCGGCACGGAGTGCCTGATGACTGGCAAGATGTCCCGCACAAACCAGACTATGGCATCCTCATTGGGCAACCAGTCCATCGAACCAGTGAACACCAGACGGTTAGGGAGACGGCTGGCTTGCTGCTGCGAAAAGTAGGCGATATCAACACCCGTTTCAATCGTGGCCACGTTGTCCACGTTGTAGTCGCGCTGGAAGGTCGCCTGGTCTGTCTTTGACACCGCAATCGTGCGGTCAACCCACCGTGTGATCTTTGCTTCATAACGCTGCATCTTCTTCCACTGGTAGTACCAGAAGAGCTTGCCAAGCGGGTTGGACTGTTGCAAGAAGTAACGCCGAAAGATCTCTGCTTCGACATTGTGCTGAAACAACACTACGGGAAGCGAACGCATTCTCTTCAGGTTGATCGAGGCATGCAGGAAGTCACAAACCAGTAGATCAAATTTCTTGCGGGAAAGGGTCTGCTGGATCGTTCGGGCGAGGAGGGGTGAATAGTCTTTCGCGACTCCGAAGGGAAGCGGCGAAAAAAAATTGCAAAGCAACCTGAAAAAGTAACGCCAATTGCGGCCGTCAATCTGCTTCTGGAAAACAGGGATAAACTCAGGACAGTGTCGCTGCATTTCTCGCAGCAGCCCGGCGTCCGTCCTTTCATCGACAGCGCACAAGAATGTGACAGCATGTTCCCGCGAAAGGTGTTTCAGAATATTTAAGCTGCGGATCCTTCCCCCCGTATCCGGTGGAACCGGCAACTGCGTGGCAACGAACAGGATCCTCAACTCTGGCCTGTCGGTCTCTGTACGGGATGGCGATGGTGCGCAGTTAGCTTTCATAAACAGGAATGTTTGTGCCCAGCGGTTTTCAGACGGACCTGACGACTTCAGGGATGCGGTGATAACGCGCCAAGACTCTGTCCAGCGTCCGCAACCCGGCTTCCCAGCTGTGGCAAGCTTCGATGCGTTGGCGGCCAGCCTCGGCTAGTCGGCCCCGCAAGGCGGGATCCTTCAACAAGGAGACTACCTTGGTGGCAAAGCCATCTGCAGAGTCATCGACCAGCAGGTGCTGCCCCGCTACGGCATCGACCCCTTCGGCAGCCCGGTTCGTAGCCACGACAGGAATCTTCATCGCCATCGACTCCAAAACCTTGTTTTGAATGCCACTCGCCACTCGCAATGGCACCACACTGACGGCGGCACGATGCACATGCGGCCGGACATCGGGAACAGCACCGGTTACGGTCACGCCCGGAAGCTTGGACAGTTTTCGAACTCGACGCACTGGATTGCTGCCCACGATCTTGAACTGGGCCTCGGGGACCTGCTGCCGGATCCTCGGCAGGATCTCCTGGCAAAAGTAGGCGACCCCGTCGATGTTTGGGTAATAGTCCATACGACCCAGAAAGACGAGGGACGCCGGGTCGTAGTCACTTTCTGTGTTGCGGAAGAAATCCAGGTCGACG
>JBGOTQ010000120.1:0-19316 GCA_041476565.1 Terriglobia bacterium
CGCGCATTGCAAGGCCACCTAGATTCACATTGCCATCTTGCATCTTGCGGATCTGTGATCCCAGTTGCCCAGGCGCAGAAGATACACTACAGGTGCGGTCCGCCGGGTGCGCGACTGGCCTCTCTCCCGCCTCATGCCGGTTCATCATCCTCCGTTCAGGGCCGGCTGCAAATTCCAAATAGACTGATTTCACACTTTCCCCACGGCTGAGTTCAACACCGGATCGTGCGCGGGTTCCGGGGCTCCGCCGCACAGGAATCCTTAACTCGTTGGCTGGCGACTGAGCCTGCAGCTCAATCCCAAATACCTGCCGAAGCACCTTCTCCGAACTCAGGCATCCAGCGATTCCGCCAGCGTCATCAGCAGCCGGCCTCTGTCTCCCTGCCAAACGCTGCCGGGCATGCAAGCGAGCGTCGTTGGCTTGGCTGCCGCCAAGTGGGCCATCAGCGAACGTTTCCTTGAATAAGGTTAACTTGAAATGGGGTGGAGATGCGTGCTGTGGAATTTGGATGTTGCGAAGACCCCTGGACAAGATGGTATCTTGATGCAACTACTACACACTGGCAGGAACGTTTTCTTCCAATCGCTTATTGAATCAGGTGCAAATGACCAAAGAGGCTCAGGGATCATACAGAGTGGCATGTTGTAAATAGATGTGTCGAGATTTCTGCGATGGAGGTGCGCGATGGCTTCACGTAGCTGAGGCACATATTCTGAAGGGTCTACCCAGAGTTGCTGAAGATTTTGCCAGGCCAACCCAGTTGTCTCCATTACCATCCAGGCGGTGTGGGCGACAAAAGGAAAATTCCTATAAATAAACTCGGCCATTTGCGGCAGTCTTGTGGCGTTGAGCTTATGAATAACGATCCTGATCTCGAGCCGTTGGGACAGGAGAGCTAAGTTTTGCAAAGCTCTAACGACCTCATTAAAACACCCCTTGGAGTCCATAATGCGATCATGCTCGTCTGGAATATCCGAGGCAAGAGAAACGCAATAAGTAAGGTTATGATTCCCTATTAGAGCTAGACGCTTGGCACAATCAAAGTCACGGAGAATTTTTCCATTGGTGAGCAAGTTGACACACGTGGAAGGGAAATCTGTCCTGCAGACACGAATCAGCTCACAGAGTGCATCCATTCTCAGCGTAGGTTCACCACCTGTAATACAAAGGCCTCTTACCCTTTGCTTCCTGACAAGGTGAAGTATTCTTCGGTTAATGAGTAGGAAATCGTCGTCGTCTCGCCGGCTAGGCTGCGGGCACATGATGCAGTGGCAATTACATGTGTGTGTCATGAAAAGGACGTTACTATCACTATTGGCCAGCCATAATTGCTCAACGTTTCCATCTGGATAAATCGCTACTACGTCTCCCTCCTTAAGCAGCTCGAGCGAAGAGGATTCAATCCCGATTATTGCTGGAACACCTCTTAGATCGTCTCCCTGTGGGGCCGATGTCAACAGTGCCAGGGGCTTACGCAAAAGGTGCGACGGATGTTGAGGGGACACCAATATGCAATCTGAGCCGGTCCAGGGAAGGCACCTTTTGGAGACTCTCCCGATTATTCGTTCTCTTGTATTGCAGGGGACCCCTCGAAGTGTCCTCAAAGCCTCACCTCGTTTGAGCTTCTTCCGGTCATCCAGCTCCAGAAGACTCGCATGATCTCAGGTCGGTTCTCATGAACAAGGTCAAGAAAATGGTCTATCAAGAGATAGTGTTTCCGGCAAAAATTGCTGGTAGGCCGATGGCCAACAATGTCATGGCTTTCTACATAGTTCCGAGTCGGATCCGCCCCGCAGAACATTTGGTAAGCACACGTGGCACAACCCGGAAGTGTCTCAACACAACTGGTACGTACTAGGCGGCGGAGTTTCTCACCTGAAAAAATGGATTCGTAGCTGTCAGTGTAAACGTTACCCAAACAGAAAAATTTGTCACCTGTTTTCGCCAGCATGCGCCCTTCATCACACGGGTATACCTCTCCATTGAAATCGTATATCGCGCCACTGATTCCACCCCCCGCCGGAGATTGGAGATCAACGAAGCCAGAAGAGAAGGGGGTTAGTATTCTCGTAAGGATAAGGACAGCGTAATATTCCTCGAAACGATGGCCGGAAAGATTGAGATCGATAATGTAACGTAAAGCATCCTTATAAGCTTCAACAAAAGCTTCAATGGGATATCCGATCTGATCCCAATGAGCTGCTGCCATGCCATAGGGGTTCAAGCTACGCAAAAAGATCCCCGGAAATCCTAGATGAACATACTCGTCAATCACGCGATTTAAATTGCCCAAATGGTCCTTCGTAATGGTCAGTAGTGCAGAGCAAGAATCGTTGCCCATCTGGCCTCTCACGTAGTCAAGATTGGTGCGAAAGGCACGATAACTACTTCCGGTAGTGCGAAGGAGTCGGTGTCTGTCATGAATTTCAGCCGGTCCGTCAAGTGAGGTGGATATTCCAACTTGATTGTCCTTGAAAAACTCAACCATAGGAGGTTGCAGACGAATCAAGTTGGTACAAACAACAAAGTCAAGTTGCTTATGTGCTGCCTTATTTCGCCTTTGAGCATCTCTAACAATGTACTGCAAGACGGGCCAATTGAGGGTGGGCTCACCACCTTGGAATTCGATCTTGATACAAGGGGAGGGACCGGAAAAAACCATGTCCAGCACTTTCTGGGCGGTCTCACGCCGCATGTGGTGAACTGCAGACCCAGGGTCCTCAGAGCTGGCTTGACAATATGTGCAGCGGCAATTGCAGTGTCCAGTCAACACGATCATGTGCAGGGTTGTAAAGCTGGTGAGAAACGACTTTCTTGTTCTGAGCTGGGTGGATAACAAATCGATCGAAGTATCTAGATCCTTCTCTCTGGTAATGAAGTGCCGACTTGTGAGAGTTCCTAAAAGCTGGGGGTCATTGAGCCGCGAGTTGGTCAAATCGGAAAAAGCGTCTGGAGAAAGAGAAATATGTTCTCCGGCGGGATTGGATAAGAAGACAGCCCCATCGTGCCTACGGATAAAATGAAACGGCAGAAGTAAATAAGAAGAGTCTACAGTTTTTTTTTAACGGGCTCGGCGTCTAGGGGAGAAAATGCAAAGCGGTAAATTTGCTCTCGGATTTGGCCAAACCTTTGTTCAAGAGAGAGACGCAGTTCTTGGTCGAGCAGTTCGTTTTTAAAAGTCGGTTCGAAGTTGATCAAAGAGTCGGCTTGCGATCCCGTAACTGTCACCGCCAACTGGTAATGCCCGTCTGCTTCAGAAATCAGAACTGAGAATTTGTCGCTGAATTTATAGCATGCGGCCTGAATGGCCTCTAGATGATACAGACTCTTATCCAGGACAATTTCAAGGGAAGGGCTCATTGGAATGAATCTGGCCTACAACCTAGTTGTAGGCCAGGGCACTACTACCGCACAGACGAAGCGTGGGACGAGTGGGAAGCGTGAGACGAATGTGAAGAATGGGACGAGTGTGAACTGTGCTGCGCCACCTGCACGGGATCGTTTGCCTGTGCTTTTGCATGGGTCAAATACAGCGGCGACTTCGAGGTAATGGGCGCGAGTTTGGCCTCAACGGCCCGCTGGGTTGCGACAGAAGCGGGCAGAAACCCAGCTGAAGATAGTATCGCAAATACTACCCCCAATACCCCACCAAGGAACCTACGCATTGCCGACCCCCTTAATTATGGGATGACGACATATCACCTATACTACCTATCGACTTCAAAGTCAATAAGCTTTATCCAGGCTACCCTTTTGCCCTTAGCTTGAAGAATCTATTTTGTCTAAAGTCGCTTGCCTTGCATGCCTTTACGTTCAGCTCGTCAGGGTATTAGGCAGCGTATTCATGAGAACGAAGAAGATCGTTCCAGTAACCATTTACGCTGAGCCTGTCGAAAGGGCAACTGCGAAACGGGCGAAAAAGTGATCCTGCGAAGACTCTCTTAGGGGAAAGCAGGCGGGCGGAAAGGTAAGTCTTCTTGAATGATGCCACAGGTAACATCGATGCAACGGTTTCGATGAGTGCTTCCACGAAGCAGGTCTTGTCCCGGGCCTCGGACTAATCATTAAGCAAAAGATCCCGGACTGTTTTAGAGATGTTCATCCGGTAAGTATTGGTAGGTTCTGCAACGTTCTGGATTGAAATGAGCATCCTGTCTTCAAGATTGCAACCTAAAAAGGCCTCCATTTTCTTGGTAAAATCCATCTGATCAAAAATCTGATCAAAATTGCTCCACTAAAAGGGTGCGTGGGGGGTGCCAAAATGCCCTATTTTTGCGCGAATTTGCGGGGTCTTTCGAGGTTTGCAGTCTTGTAAGTCTATTAAATGCAATAGAATGTGTGTGTTTTTTTCAATTCGTAATCGCCAGGTCATCGGTTCAAGTCCGATCGTCGACTCCATCTTATCAACACCCTGGATAAGTTGATGCTTCACCTGGAGAACCATGCTCTCTCTGCCTCTCTTTGAACTTCGCTTCGATCAATGGCTTGAGCTTGAGGACGAGTTCGCCCCGAGAGAAAGGTCCGAGGTTGCGGCGGCCGAGTTGGTTGGTCAGGATACAGATCTTGGCGTCGTTACGGGAGGGTTGGTTGATTCCTCGTTTACTTCTCTAGCAGTTGCTGAATTACGTCATGTATCTGCGTAGTAAGTTCGATCTGATCCTGAATGTCATGTCTTTCTTTGGCCAACCAGGCGAGAACCTGACTAACTGCAAAAACATGCTGGGCTGGAACCCATGCGCCTGGCACTTGCCGTGTCTGCTTCATACTCTTCTCTGATGGTCTTCCCGGTTCGAAAGGCTTTGCAAAATCGGCGTCGTACCCAGTCCGAGCTATATGCAGGGTCCTGGCGGCAAGCCTAACACCCCAATGCTTTCTCAGTGGTCCGTCGACCCACTCTCTCAGTCGGGCCTCATCGATCGGAATTTTAAGCCACTTGGAATAATAGTTCTTTTCTCGAACGATCCCCTTCATGCTTGTGGAAAGGAGCTTCCCTATTTCCGGGACATTAAGATAGGGGCAATGACGGCGTCTGATCGCTAGATGGGTACTCCACATCATCAGACCATTGGTGCAGACCATGCGGAACCAATCAAGGTAAGCCATGAACCTCAGGCTCCTATCAACAGAATTGAAACAGCGCAGGCGAAGCCGCATGTGGTCATCGTCACCGTCTAATCTGAAAAGATAGTCTTCCTCCTTAGGAAGAAGGAAACTCAGACTCACTTGCTCACCCAATTCAGTCATCCTGAGATTCACACTGACCTTATTGAGGTTGATGCCGGCACGATCAAGAGCATCACATGCGGTTCTCAGCACTGTATGGTGTTGAACCAATTCATAGCTTTTGGAAACTGTTGCAATAGGCATCGGTGGAGTTTCTTTGCTCAACCCCTGGCGCACGATTACCATGAGTCGGGGATTGATGGTGGTTCCCTTTTCGTGGGTTACGGCAAAATCCTGGCTTGTAAATGTCGGGAGCAACTTGGCAATTTCTTCAATGGAGGCATTCTCCTCAAACATACGAGATGCGCCCTGCTTGACACTGCTGTCGCCTCGTTCCATTTCCTGATAGAAAGACATTTTTCACCCCCTGTCGGTGAATGAGTGAAAGACTCTCGCCTGTTTTCCTTTAGGATCCGTAAACTAAGACCATGAGACGCCCATAGGGCCAACCCGTGCGCCTCGTGAGGCAATCAAGGGATTTGAAAGCACTCCTAGTATAGAGTACGCTTCTCCCTAGAGAAGGCAATTCGAATTTCTTGGGGCTTCGGTAGCCAGGAGCAACATCGGAGGGGGAATATCAGACAAATGAAATCACAGAAACCTGAACGTTGCAGAACTCACGAATCTTTACCGGTAAAACATCGTGAATGCCCTTCAGGTGGCGACACAGGAAGCTGTCCGCGATCCTGTTTGACGATAATCACGAGATCCAGGACAAGACGGCATTCATGAGAGCATTGATCGGAGTCATTGTCTCAATGGTGCCGATGGCAACAATGAGGACTAACTGACCTTTCGGGCGGGTTTCGGCCCGCCCCTTTCTTTCCTCTCCTGGGGCGATGCGTGAGCTTCTCGTTGTCATGGAAGGGCACCTGCAGGCTATCTGCCACTTCGTAGAATTCAGCAGAGTAGCCCGACTTCGCAGCCAGGATACGCCCGCAGTTTTTATTCCCTCTGCCAAACGGGGTCAATTCAAGAAGGCTCGGTGCCGGAAGGCAGTAATGAGCGGTGCTGCTTCATAGGGGAATGACTGATATTGGCCACCGCAACAGTCCACAAGGTTAATAACTAATTTTCCACTACTTGTTGTCACAAAATGAGCCTTTGTAGTGGAAAGGCAAGCCTTTTGCAGGACCGTGCGAGGATCTGCTTGGTCTCCTTACTGAACCGTTGGGATTGCATTACCTGGCGAAGCCGTTGGTCATCAAGTATGGGAATCAGTACGGTGCATTGCTCAAGGTCCTTCTCGCGCTTCTCGACGCGCCGCCGTCTGGAGGCAACAATCAGCTTATGGATGAAGTAGGCCTCGGGAATGGGAATGCGGATAGTAATGCCATCGATCTCCACGGTCTCCGAGAAGTCAGTCAGAAGGTTGACAAAGGGAAGCGGCAAGGCGTTGAGGTTCCATTCCCGAACGGGCAAGGCGCTTATTTCTCTTCCCCCTGGACGCTGCGCGAAGAATTCGACTTCATAGCCAGTGGCGGTAAATTTCTGTACCCCATCGGCAGTCATGAAATCGACGAAACCGAGATCGATAATTAGCCGCTCGAGGTCCGCACGCATTTGCTTTTTCGCAGGGGCA
The DNA here is from genome assembly GCA_041476565.1 of Terriglobia bacterium. Lineage (GTDB taxonomy): Bacteria > Acidobacteriota > Terriglobia > Versatilivoradales > Versatilivoraceae > DATKMG01. Next base: position 6,807 of record JBGOTQ010000120.1, read on the forward strand.
AGATGGACTGCAAAATCGATATCGAGCGTGTGCAACGGATAACGGATTCCGTATAGTTCCTGGTAGAGCAGCATGACCCAACTGCCGATGAGCAAGCAGCGGTCGAAGAAGCCGACTTCGCTCAGGGTGTGGAGCAGTCCACCAATAAGCGGCGGAAAGTGGATAGTGCGCAGCCCTTTCACTTCTTGGGATCTCCACGCCGTCGCGGCATCAGAAGCAGTTTTTCGATGTATGCTATGCGTTTTTTATACACCTGTATTTCCTTCCGGCACTTGTCGCGCTGCTCAAGTTGATGTTGCAGCCCCGGCAACTCCGCTTTCGGGATGTGGCGATTGACTACCCGACCATTCTCGCGGGCGACGAGGTAGTGGTAAGGGTACACTTTGTCTTTGTACCTCTTCTTCCGGACGTTAAGGGACCCCTTCGGATAGTGCGCGGCCTTCTTTGACAAAGCTCCCAGAACATCTCGACAGCGCTGGCATTCCGCTTCGAGTAAGCCTCGAACGGCATTATCCTTTTCCACTACTTTCATGCGTGAATGCTAACAGCGTAGTGGAAAAATGTAAAGCAGTTTTGCTCTGCATCGGTACACATGAAAGCGGTTAATGCTGACGACGCAAAAAGTGGTGATACTTCAAAACCATGAATCGCTCGCTTTTGACCTGTCCGAATGGGCGACTTCTTCACGATTGCATATTGCCCACTCAACCCCCACCCCAGCATTCCTTGCAGATTTGGTCCCGTTGCACAGACGCCACGACAATCCCTAGTCGAACCATGTTGAAGGCTACACTCTTATTGTCGGTGCTTCCGCACAGACAGGGCTGTGGGAGCTTATCCCAATGGTCAGGTTGCGTAATGTGGAAAGGTCTCACGGGAGTCTTTACCACTCCCATCGCCGGGGAGCCAATGCATTACGGTCGATCAGCAAAATCTTAGGAGGAGGTTCCCGGTCGGGTTGACGCTCTGATTAGGCGGAGTTCATTCAGATTAGAAACGCTCGAGCTGTGAGATAGGTATTTCTGTTACCCACGGCTCGGTCTCGCCACTCCATACTCGTATCAAAACTGTCGGATCAGATCGTCGACCCTCACCTCGATACAATCCGCCTTTCCAATTTGACATGTCAACGTAGTAAGGAAGGTTGAAGACCTCAATGCGATCTCCTGGATACAACCGTTTCTGATTCTCAGACCAGTCACTGTCATGCTTCACGATCCGCAGGTACTCGTTCGAGCGATCCACATTTTCCAAGAACGCAGTAGGGAATTGAAGTTCAGCACGCCATTCAGTTACTTTTGTCGGTCCATTGTTGAGCAGGTCCACCCGGAATCGGTAGTCGTGGCGATCTTGGGTTGTATTCAAGGTTTCGAACCTCCATTCAGCGACTACTGGATGTGAATTTGCAGCCTCGAGATTCCATCCTTGAATGCGAGTGCCAAGATCAATGAGAACCTCGTCAGGGGTCACAAATTCGATTGGTCTTAATCGAACCTGTTGCCGCATGCCTTCTCGCTGGATACCACGTTGGATATACAGAGCAACTTCGATCTTTCTATGAAGGACATGTTGAATGAACGCCGCGATTGCGAGTTCCTGCTCAACCCAAACGGAAGCGCGAGTAATACGGCCGTCTGGCGTATCCACTTGCCCGCGATGATGCATGATGCCAACAAAACCCACACATCGGCTGAGAGATGAAAGGATGTTTGCACAGAGCCCTTCGAGGGTATTCTGCTGCTCGGCGAAGTAGGGATCGTACGGTGTGCGGTCTCGAATGAGTTGCTCAACGGCCTTACCAAGATCAATCTCATGCTGGGTGTACTGACCGCAGCTGATGAAAACAAGTGATTTCTGTGCCATGTCGTTTGTGAGGGATGAGTGTTCCGCCTAACGGACGCGGTGAGCGAATGCGAGTCAGCGGTCCGCTCCAATGGTCGGGCTGGCTGATGTGGCAAGCAAGCATGCCGGGATTATATTCCTTTGTCTGGTGCTTTGGCGTTGAAAAAGCACTCCCAAGGTAGTAGATTGACCTTGCATTCTAGTCAAGGTAGGCCCCACCATCCGCGCTCGATCCCGTAAGGGTCTTATACACGCCAGAAGGCCAGGACACAGCTCTCGCAAGGAGAGAACTAAGAAGCACAAGAGTCTAGTTGCGGTCGTCGATGGGATATACCGGGGCAGGACAAATACCCAGATCTCCTTGCTCTCTGCCACGAGGTTCTTACGAAACTTGCGGACGACAAAGGGATGCAATTCGAGGGAATCTAACACCGCGGAAGGAGAGGGAAACAATGAAGCGAATCGCATCAATACTCATGCTTTTGACTATAACCATTACGTGGGCAGTCGCACAACAGCGAAGTAGGCTTGTTCAGTCGCTCTCATTCTTTGGTGTCCAACTCAAACTAGGTGACCAGGAGCAGGCAACCATTCAACAGTTGCGTAACCAGCTTACGGTCCTTCCGTTGGATTCCGGAAAAGCGAACGAGACAAGCTACCTTGTGTCGAAAAAGAATCCCACCGAGTTAGTGGGAGTAATCACATTCCGAGCGGGCAAGCTGGTCAGAGCGGGTCGTGACTGGACACCTGATAATCCTTCGGCTTATGCATTGGTGGTCGCGTTAAAGGGAGCAATGGAGATGCTCAAAAGTGATGGCCCATGTATGGTCAACAGCGGCAGTGTGCAGGAACCGAACTACTTGAATCAGAGCAGCTCGGTAACTTGTGGCAGCAAATACGTCGAAGTCACTGCCATCGAATCATCTCGGCTAGAGAATAAGACCGCTGTGAGTATCTATGAATGGCTGAGCGACTCTTCGGGAGATTGAGTGTAGGCAATGTATGGCTACCTAACTCGCGGTGGGGTTCCCCAAGGACAGGTGACCTCATGGTTGAATTCTGGGGGAGGACAGGCTTTACGGAAACGCTGGGCTCTTAAGACAGCTTATATTATTGCGTAGGAGGAAGAGGTATTTCTCCAGCACACCCAATTTCGTTCGAAGGAGAGAGCAGTTTTCCAACGGCGTCTCGCTCTAGTTCTCTCCACAGTTCACAGGTTTTGCTGATTCCTGATAGCTCGGACGTATCGGCGGAAGACGTTTCACCGGAACTTGAAATATAGGACATGTGAACAGGGAACGCTAGTCCTCCTGATGCGAGATTTATCGAATCCTCTAAAACCCGATACGAGAAAATCTTTCCCAATCGTAGGTCACGCTTTGTGTTGAGATGAGGCCTAAAGAACGCCTGCGCCCATGGTTTACCACTTCCGATCGCGGCGAAATTGCCAAGATCTTCCCCATACATTGTGTCCTGGCAGTCTCGTTCGATCTCAAGTATCCATGGTTTACTGTCTTGGATGAAACAAATCAGAAGAATTGCGATTGGCGGTTTGTCAAAACCATATTGTGGATAGGTTACATGGAGATCCTTGGACTCCTTCAGCACTGGGAAGATAAGCTTCTTGATCTCTTGTCTCGTTTTATGTGGAGTGGCCTTAAAAGCAGTTAGAGAATTTAATGCCGTCTCAACGTGTTGCAGTAGCCCACTACTGCCTGATCCTCCCCATACAATGGGCAGGTTTCCTACACTACGGATTTTTCTATATGGCTGTTTGGTTCCTATTTCAAAATCAGAGCTTGCGCTATCACCAGAGAGTACTACTCCGTCGGAGCACGCAACGGCCAGTATAAGCGTCATCGTGGTTGGCTTTGGTCAGAATTTGAAGACACTATTGACTGCGAATGAGGGATATTTCCGGTAGATTACTTCCAAGAGCTGTCTAAAGCCGCACTGACTCACAAACTGCCTGATTTTAGCGAGATAAGAATTCGTGCTTTCAGAAAACTCTTTTGCAGCATTTTGTGCGTAAATCATCCCATCAGAAGTTAACGAATAGAGGCACCAGGACTTGCCAGGTAATTCATGAGATTGAACGTATCCCTGGGATTGTAGAAGGTCGAGATCGGAATAGATTTCAAAGGAGCACGGGCCGTAATCGTAAGCGACAAACTGATATCGTTCGTCGAGTGCTATCCAGGTTTCCGGAGCCTCCATTGTGAACACGAAGAGGCCTTTCATAATTCTGATTGGATCAATAGATTTTAAACTATCTGCTCCCAAGAATAGCAGCAGGATTTTCTGGCGTCTGTTGAGTTTAAAACCTTCCACGCTCTTCATTTCTACCTCCTCATCAATCGATCGGCAGAATTCTGAATCTAATTAACCAGACCCCGATGAATGGTGCGAATGAACCCGCTGAGCAAGGAAGAGAACATCACCATATTCTGGTTACGTTATCATAGGCTGCGAAGAGTTTCAATCATTGAACCTGTGGAAAATTGCTGTTGCTCAGTTTGAATGCTCTCCAAGAAATGTAATGAAGATCGTACTAAACAACCAGGGATTTCGTCGCCATTACCTCATCCTCACCGTCGCATTTGCCAGGGAACGGCCGGTCAAGATCCTCTCTTCTCTGAGTTGCCGGAGAACCTTCCCGTATTCCTGTTGGGGTAGCATCTCCTGATATCGCTTCAGCAGTGCTGCTCGCAGTTGGAAGAATAGACCGCTGATGTCCTTCGTGGTACTTCCCCACCTGATACGCGGCGGTCATCAAGATCCCTACCAACGCCCTCAGAAGTTCCATTGATCCGCTCCTTGCTGCTCGACTTTCTTCTCCTCCACGACCTCGGCGTCGATGACGACGCCCTGCTGAACCACAGGCCGATCCCATCCTTTGACCCTGGCGAGTAAACTTTCGAAATCGATCCGCTCGCCGCTGAGCTGGGTGTTGTTTTGCTGAACATTCACGACCGTCTGGGCCGCTGGCTTCTCCTCCAGGCTCGTCACCTTCCTGAATTGCTCTACCCCCTGGGCCATAATCTCCGGATCTGCAATCTCGTGCATCGTGATCTGGCCCGTGTCTTTATTCCGCTGCACGACCACCCTCGTACCATCGAGCAATTTCTCCAGCGATGCCAGAAACTTAACGCCCAGCTTATCCCGGACTTCCTCCCGGATCTCTTCGTTCTTGAGTGCTCCCTTTAGCTTCTTATCGCCCAACTTCCTCATCAGGGCCCGCTCGGCTATCACCTCACCAGCCCGAATACTCGCCCGCGCCGTCGGCTCTTGTACGTGGTCCGCCACAGCAATCTTTTGGATGGTTTCACCTCCGCGGTAACGTTCGTACCGATCCAGATCTACACTGTCATTGTTGGTCGCTATTAATCCGGTTTCCGGCACTGGTCTCCTCCTTCATCTTCCTGATTATGGGCCGATACTGTTGCGCGGTCCTTCAGGCAATCCTCGCTTCGCGCTTATGCTTCTTGATCACGACTTTCGCGTACTTTAGTCCCACCCTCTTGCCGATGTATTCCCTAACGATCGCGCCCTGCGTAAAACCAAATAAACCAGCCAGCGCTCCGCCATTCATTCCGTTGGTGCGTGCCAAGGTGCAACTCCTTTGATTTAAGAGTAAGGGATGGGTCAAACATTGATAGCGGTACAAAAATTTTTGCAATTTTAAAATCTGTCGTGGGCAGGTATTGATTGACTATTAAAGTCTGAGACTCCCACTCCCGCCGAGAGATTGGCGCCGCGGCCGCGCCCGCTTCCATTTCCCTTCCCGATTTCCTCTCCCTATTCCCGATCCTGCCTCCGGGTTCGAGCTCATCGGCAAACGGCCAGGTCGTCCTGGTCGTATCGGCGCCGGCGATCGACAGGGAAGCGTCATGGCTGCGGAAACGGGATGGTCAAGATCCGGCCAGCGGTCCCAGGTCGACAGAACAAGGAAGGAGGAATTGGTTCCGTCCAGGGAACCTCAGATCTTGGTCAGCGGTCCTGGGCTACCGGAAGAATCGAGCTAGATCAACGGGCCTCCAGATGGCTATGTTCGAGGCCTTTGGCTCTCCTGCCATACCCAAGAAGAGATTGCCAAGGCGATGGGATGTCCCAGAACAACCGTAGAGGAGATTCTGACGGAATCGGCAGAGTTGCCGGAATCGTCAAAACCTGCCGCCCATCACCTCGTCGACTTCGAGGCCCCGCTCTATAACGTGTGGAAGCAACAGGAGAAAACTGCCGGCCTTAAACACTTCGGCAATTCAGAAGTCCGCTGGCTCGATAACCTCCTGTATCTCTATACCCAACCGTTCGATATTGTCGTTGATCTCTTTGAAGGCCTACCTATTCTGCCGTACCACTAGTCGGAACGGGCGAAACCCACGCCTGATACAGCTTTAGCCTGGAAAAGGTAGGGTGCGATAAGGTAATGGTTTCCGCACACCATTCAATCGGCTAAACCTCGTTGAAGGCATTGGCTTTAGGCGAAATCCCTTCGTGGCCCTTTCCGCACACCCGGTTTTGCGGTTTCCTGATGGTGAAGGCTTGTTGGATGACCGTGGTGGCGACAGAGGAGAGAATGAGGGACCGCTTAACACGGTCCCGCGAAGAAACTTGTGGTTTTCTCGGCCCGAAAGCTGAACATAAACGACTGTGCATGAATTCCATCGCGCTTGCGACGAAGTGGCCTCAGGTTGGTCAGTCGAGTTCTGCCTAAATCCCTGACCACAGCATCCATGGCATCTCCAAATAGCACTGCGACTGATCGAAACCACCTTGCGAACTGTGGTTAAAGGGGCGGTGGTGTGGCTTCAACCTGTGCCCGGTGACAAGTTTTCTTCCTCCAAGTCTCATGCTTAGAGCGAACCTACAAAACCAACAATACCTACAGAAGTCACCTAATGTTGGTTTTGTAGGTTCCCATCTTACAGGAGGCCACTTCGTATGAAGCCGGCATAGCCACCTGCGTTTGAGGAGGCTATGCTTCATGAATCATTACTGGGGGCTGCGGCCAACACACCGGGATATTCTCTGCTCTAAAGAAACTGCGCACGAAATCCTGTCACCCCCCTCTGTCACTACCCCTTGCATTTACTAAGTGGTGCAGAGTTTCGGATTTCAGGATTAAGTGTCTCAAATTGTGGACTCTATATCATTCGGAATTAGTATGTGTCACTCCTATTAACTTATTGATTTAACATGACTTAGCAACTCTTAATCAGTAGGTTAGAGGTTCGATTCCTCTGCGGCTCACCAACTTACCGGCCTCACATCTCACCTAGTGCCAGTTCTGGTGCCAGTTCCTTTTTTGTCCAACAGATTCACTGCTGCCTTCATAAAACCCGGAGCTAAATGAGCATACAGCATGGTCATCTTTATATCATGATGCCCGAGCAGTTTGCACACAGTATATAGGTCCACCCCAGCCATCACCAGCCGGCTGGCAAATGTGTGCCTTAAGTCATGCCAGTGAAAATCCTTAATGCCCGCTTCATTCAGGAAGTTCTCCCATTTGTTGGGCAGGTCCAGCAACCTTCCACCGGGCTTGCGTCCCACGAAGACATAGGGGTTATTGATTCGCCTTGGTAGACGCCTGAGAGTTTCCTCAACAGCCTTGTTCATAGGGACAACTCGGGACTTGCCCGGCTTGGACTCCCTCACAGTAATTTGCCCAAGCTTGAAGTTGATATCGGCCCATTTCAATGACAACTGCTCCGTCTTTCTCAGGCCAGTATTCATGGCCACCTTGACGAGGGCCTTATATTTTCGAGGAAGGACAGCAAACAAACTCGTTTCTTCCTCGTTGCTCAAATATCGAACCCGTGCGTTATTCTCTTTCAGAAGACGCACTTCCTTGACCGGGTTACGATCCACCTTTTTGTTCTTTACGGCCAGTGAGAATGCTGACTTCAAGGCTGCCAGCTTGCGGTTCACGCTAGCCGGTGCCAGGCCATTGCACAGGTCCCGCTTGGCTTCCTCGATATCGCTGGCCACGATGGAACGTGCGGGACGTCCCCGAAAGCGATCCCTCCACCAAAGCAAATGTTGCTCCTCATCTCGGAACGAACGCAACGCCTGGGCTACTTCCTTTCGATCATCGATGATCTCCTTGAGGCTTGGGTTTCTGTGTTTAGCTTTGATCTGCTCCGGAAAGAACTTCCCGAGCCGGACCTGAGTCTTTCTGAGCTGGTAGGTGTTGATTGCGGCTTGTCTCATACCTACTTTTTCTCGGTGGATCATGCCATCATCACCCGCGTAGCGAATCCACCAGATCTTAGAACCTTTGGGTCTCTCGAAGATCCCCCTCTGCTTCTTCAGCTCTTGCGGCATTGGCCCTTTCCTCCCCCCTGTGGTGGGTCGCTTGCCATCGTGCGTCGTTGTCGCTATGTCGCAAAATCCGCAGTCGTCAGTTAGACAGTGCCAACCCTCTTGATTCAATTGGCGGCGACGGGACTGTCCTGCCCTTGGAAGAATCCTGCCCCGTTAAATACCAGTCTTTTTAACTCTTGCGCTGGGATGATAACACGCCTCCCAATCTTCACAGCCTTAAGCTGCCCTCTCTCAATTAGATAATCGATGCCGCGTACCGACAATGAAGTGGCGGCGGCAGCCTCTTTCTTTGAGTAAGCGAGTTGTCGCTTTGTCACTATAAACCTCCTTTGTTCCCAATGCTATGGCACCTTCATGCATTAGTATGTCTTTGCAGCCCAAGAATCCCCAGTGCAAGATAGGTGACTTCAATGGAGCAATCGATGAGCAGGGGAACGACCTTTCACTTATAAGGAGTATTGACGGCGGAAAAAAGTGAACAGAAAAAAAGGAAAAAATTCCAGGAGCAGATAAGAGGGGCTGGCCGCGCTGAAGCAAGAACCCAGGCAACCGCAGCCATGGAGTGCACCACCAGTGGAAGAAAATGTTAACGGAATGGCAAGGATTGTCCTGGGATGTTGGTTGCGGCCAGCAGAGCGCCGTTTTTAGCTGGGTGGAAGTTGTTCGCTGATCAGCGAATGTCTTCTACTCGGTGTCGGCGCGATGAGACATTCTATGTCAAGCCCTAATTGTACATATCTGGTTTGTCAGGGTGGAGATGGACAGTCCGAGGGCCATTTGTCAGGAATAATCGGCTCAACAGAAATAGGGCGATGGTCAACAGTCATCTCGAAGCTGTCAGTTTCCGGTTTGGCCGTGATACGTCAACTTGACTTGGTTTTGATAAACACTGGGCGACCAAGAAGGAGCTATTTTCCGGAAAGTCGCTTCGGGGCAACGATTCGCCCATTTGTCCACGCAAACCTTGCCCTCCGAGTACGCGACAATCAGCCCGGAATCGCGTCGCAAGCTAGGAGTCGGTCTGAACTGATTCATCTGGCGCGATTTATGTGGCGGGAGATCAGGGGTTCATGTCTGTTGGGCCCTTTCCCGCCCGTACCACCCTTTGCGCCGATCTCGCACGCACCCGGAACCGCGCCGGGGGAGCCCCGAACTCCCGTTTGAATGCCAGATTGAAGGCCTGCTCGGATTCGTAACCCACCTCTCCCGAGACTCTTGCCACACTGTAGCTGGTCGAAGTCAACATCCGGGCATCGAGCTGCAGCCTCCATCGCGAGAGGTACATCATCGGAGGTTCACTCAGGTACTGCCGGAACCGCTCGGCCAGCACTGATCGCGACACTCCCACCTGCTGGGCAAGACTCGCAATCGTCCAGGCATATTCGGGAGCGCGATGCATATTCGCCAAGGCCGCTCCCACCGCCAGATCTCGGGCTCCTGCGAGCCAGCCAATCTGCTGCGGCGGCAACTTTGCCATGTAACGACGCATCGTTTCCACAAAGAGCGCTTCGGACAACCTCGCCAATACCGCAGCGCTTCCCGCCCGGTTTGCGCTCGCTTCCGCGGCTGAAAATTTGATGGAGTTTTCCAGCCATCGCCCCGCGGGGTCATTTCTGATATTCACCTTGAACAACGGAGGTAGTCCACCCAGAAAGGTCTTACTCAGTTCCCGATCACATTCCATATAGCCGCACACAAATAACGTGGATTCGCCTCCCCCGCCATAGTGGGCAAGAACCATTCCTTACGAGAACACTTCTTCCGAGTGCTCGCCGTTATTGACGATGCACGTTGGGGACCCGTTGGATAATGATATGTGCGTCGCCGTGGGGAAAAACTACTATGTCTCCAGGATCCAACTTGACGCTATGGGTGCTGTGCTCGACTTCGCCTCGAGCCCGTCCTGCGCTGAGAAGGTGAAAGATAATGGCATGTTTGGGCCCCTTGCGAAGAAATGCCGCGACTTCGCACGAAGGCGGCGAGCGGAAGCCCCACGGCCCTCGCTCGGAACTCCGCGTTGTAAAACATCGCTCCTTCGAGCCTCACCGAATGGAGGATTTCCGAGAGAGCATCCATAAGACCCTCAATGCGGACTATTGGCTAAAATCTTGGGACTCTTGAGCAAACTATTGACATTCTACTGCGAGTGGGTCAAATTTGCCAGACGCACGGATAAGTATGCTCGGGGAAGAGCTGCCATAGTTGCCTGGGTGGCGCTTGTCACCGCTCACTAGCTCATTTAACGCGGAGATTTGTGACGCCGGTGAATGCGTAACAACTTCAAAACGGAGAGGACTCTATGCCGAAGCAAACAATAGATCAGTTGCGAAGCTTCTTCCGCGGTGAGCTCATTCAGCCAACGGACGCCGCCTACGATTCGGCACGCAAGGTCTATAATGGAATGATCGACAAACACCCGAAGCTCATCGCGCGCTGCGTGGATGTGGCCGACGTCATGGCCGCCGTGCAATTTGGACGCGAAAACGAAATGCTGACCGCGATACGCGGGGGCGGCCACAACGGGGGTGGCCTCGGGATCTGCGACGACGGCCTGGTTATTGACCTGTCGCGGATGAAGGGGATTCGTGTGGATCCCTCCGCGCGCACCGTGCGGGTGGAAGGGGGCTGCGTAGGGGCTGACGTGGACCACGCGACGCACGCTTTTGGCATGGCCACTCCGAGCGGAACGATTGGCAGCACGGGAGTCGCCGGCCTTACGCTGGGCGGTGGTATCGGCCACCTGACGCGTACTTACGGCCTCACCATTGACAACCTGCTCGGCGCGGACCTAGTGCTCGCCGATGGCAGCTTCGTGACCGCCAGTGAAAAGGAAACCCCCGACCTTTTCTGGGCGATTCGCGGCGGGGGCGGCAACTTCGGCGTCGTCACGTCTTTTCTGTTTCGACTTCATCCTGTGAAGATGGTGAACGCGGGCCCCACGTTTTGGCCCATTGAGCAGACCCCTGAGGTGATGAAAGCCTATCGGGAATTCATCGCTCAAGCGCCGGAAAATGTGTCGGGTTTCATGGCTTTCCTGACCGTGCCGCCCGTGCCGCTATTCCCGGCCGACCTGCACGGCAAGAAAATGTGTGCGGTCATCTGGTGCTCGACGGCCTCGCCTGAGGAAACGGATAAGGCCACCAAGCCCATGCGCACAGTCGGCAGGCCGGCGCTTGACCATGTGGGCCCCATGCCGTTTCCCGCGCTGCAAACCCTGTTCGATCCGCTCTATCCCGCTGGACTCCAATGGTACTGGCGCGCCGATTTCGTGAAAGAGCTCAGCGACGCGGCCATCGCAAAGCACCTGGAGCAAGCTTCCAAGCTTCCCACCGGACACTCCACCACGCACATCTATCCCATCAACGGCGCTGCCCACCGCGTGGGCAAGACCGATACGGCGTTCAGTTACCGCGACGCCACTTGGGCATTGGTGATTGTGGGTGTCGATCCCGACCCGGGGAACAAGGACAAGATTGCGAAATGGTGCAAGGATTACTTCGACGCGCTGCACCCATACTCGGCGGGCGGTGCCTACGTGAACTTCATGATGGAAGAGGGTCAGGAGCGCGTGAAGGCCTCGTTTCGGGACAACTACGATCGCCTGGCCGCGATCAAGAAGAAGTACGACCCAACAAACTTCTTCCGCGTAAACCAGAACATCCGCCCGGTGTAAAACTCGAGGGCACACCAATCGTCGTGCGGCACCCGGCGAACTGTTGAGGGAACCGCCCCGCAGGAGTATATCAGTCAATGGAGGCTTTGTCCTATGGCGAGATTTCTAATTGAGGTTCCCCATGAGGCCGAGCGCGTTGCCTGTGCTCGGGTCGTGGAGATCTTTCCCAAGACCGGCTCTCATTTCCTGACACATGCGGACTGGAGGTGCCTGGACGGCGATCACAAAGCTTGGATCATTGCGGAAGTTGACAGCAAGGAAGAAACTCGGTCTATTCTGCCTCCCATTCTGCGATCCCAAGCCAAGATTGTGCGGCTAAACTATTTCACGTTGGAGGAGATTGACGCTCTCCTCCGCCATCATCAAGTCTCACCGAAGCAGCCATAGCGATGGCACCCAGGTGTGGAAAAAAGGAGGAATGCATGACATCTCTCAATAGTCAGCCGGAGGAGACGCTCTACCGACGTCTGGGCGGATACGACGTGATCGCTGCCGTAATCGACGAGTTCTTGAGCCTCTTTCGGAGCGATCCCAGGTTTGCACGGTTTGGCGGCGGGCGAAGTCTGGACTCCAGCCAGCGCGCCCGCCAGTTGCTTATTGACCAAATGTGCTCGCTTGCCGGTGGTCCGTGTGTGTACATTGGCCGGGACATGAAGACCGCGCAC
>JBGOTQ010000121.1:0-19245 GCA_041476565.1 Terriglobia bacterium
ACTTGAGCACCGACCCCGGGCACCAGGGGTTAATCCTGCATTCAATCTACCACCGGCCCAATGGATGGGATTATGTCCCGCCCGGACGGGGGATCCCCTGTGGTGAATCGAGTATGTGGGGAGATTATCACGCTCGCGACGTCGTGCTGTATGTTCAGCGAATTGTCAGCGGCGAACCCTATCTGACTTTCTGGGGGCCATGATCTTTTTCAAGTTCACCAGCGCTGATGAAAATGGCGGTCTTGGGGGGAGTGTGGGAGCCGATCTCAGAGCGGCGACCAATTTCACCCGGGCAACCGCAGCAACGGAACGCGGCAGCCACGCTCAACGCTCGCATTTTCATGAAAGTGCCCCATGATTTTTTCAAGCTCACCACCGCAAATGAAAATGGCAGGGGTAGTGGGCTTTTCATATGTGGTCAAAAGCCCACGACAAACTAAAAGCGGTTTGTCGTGGCTACCAAAACTTGGATTTTCATAGAAGGACCTCGCAATGATCATAGCCGATCTCAGCCAAATACCCGGCCGAACCTACCCGGCCCGCCGAAGAACTCAGAACTTGGTGGGCGGGGCATCCCCTATTCAGGCGAAGAATTTCTCTATCGGGTTCGTCACACTGGAGCCCAACGGAGGCCAGGTGCCCTGGCACAACCAGGAACAGGAAGAAGTTTATTGTATTCTGGAAGGCGTGGGAGAGGCCTGTCTGGGGGGCGAACGGCAGGCCTTAAAGGCTGGCCAGGCCCTGTATATCCCATCCGGAGTTTTTCATCAATTGACGAATCTGGGGGATGTTCCGCTGAAAATGATCTATTGCTATGGACCGGCCGGCGACGTTGCGCATTGGCGGCAAGAACTCGAAGGGACCCTGCCGAGGGCAGGGATTGAAGCTCCGTCATTGCCTGCAGGCGCCTGGCCGCAATGGGCAGAGAAGCCCCACTAGGATCGGCCAAGTTGCGCTGACGTATTTCTCTCTCCTGTCATTACTGCAGGATTGCTGCGTTGCTTGCCGCGAAGGGCAGGGGCGCCAGGGTATCCTGTAGTTGTCCTCGAATTCTAAGGAGAAAGCCAGAATGGAAAATACCCGTGTCCACAGGGTAGGTATCATCATGAACGGTGTGACCGGCCGGATGGGTACCAACCAACACCTGAATCGTTCGATTGTCGCCATTCTCCAGCAGGGTGGGATTAAGGTCAGTGACAAGGAGATCATCCTACCGGACCCGATTCTGGTAGGCCGAAGTTCCTCCAAGCTCGAAAAACTCTCCCAATTGTATGGAATCCCAAAATGGACAACCGATTTGGATCAGGCACTGGCTGATCCTCAATATTCCGTTTACTTTGATGCGCAAACCACTGAACGCCGTGTCTCCGGAGTCATGAAGGCCATTGAGGCTGGAAAACACATCTACTGCGAAAAACCCACGGCGCTGCACACTCCTGACGCTTATGGTCTCTATCGGCGGGCTAAAACAGCCGGCCTGAAAAATGGCGTGGTTCAGGACAAACTCTGGCTGCCCGGACTACTGAAACTGAAGCTGCTCAAAGACAGCGGATTCTTTGGAAGGGTGCTTTCAGTTCGAGGAGAGTTCGGGTACTGGGTATTTGAAGGCGGCCGTGTTCCGTCCCAGCGCCCTTCCTGGAATTACAAGAAGGAAGAGGGGGGTGGAATCATCCTGGACATGTTCTGTCACTGGCGCTACGTGCTGGATAATCTTTTTGGCCAGGTGAAGGCGGTTTCCTGTCTGGGAGCCACGCACATTCTCGAACGCTGGGACGAACGCGGTCAACCTTACGCCTGCACCGCAGAAGACTCCGCCTACGCCACGTTCCAACTGGAGGACCACGTAATCGCCCACTTCAACTCTTCCTGGGCAGTGCGTGTACGGCGTGATGACTTATTGACTCTGCAGATCGACGGGACCAAGGGTTCAGCGGTCGCCGGACTTCGAGACTGCTGGAGCCAACTCTATGAGGCCACGCTTCGGTCAATCTGGAACCCTGATATCGATTCTCCCATTGATTATCGGCACAACTGGATGCTCATCCCGCCCCACCACGAGTATGAGAATGCCTTCAAAGTGCAGTGGGAACTGTTTCTGCTGCACGTGGTGAAAGACGATCCCTTCCCTTGGACTCTGCTCGAAGGGGCCAAAGGCGTTCAGTTGGCGGAAAAGGGAATGGAATCCTGGCAGAAACGGACGTGGGTCGATATCCCGCCTCTGGAGTCCTGAGCAGTTGAACTCTTCAACAATAGACGAGGCATTTGACCACAGAGGACACAGAGGAATTCTGAACGATAACTCTTGAACCGTTCGTAGCAATTTCTTCCTGCGTTTGGGATTTTAGGTATTGTATCACGGGAGAATCAACGTACGGAGGATATGCTGCCCTAGCTCAAGATGGAAGTGGGAGAAGTCGTAGGATCGATCCTTCGTGTTGACGGACTTGAGGCGGAACTCTCCCCACCAAGACGCAAAGGCACCAAGGCGCGCTGGCACGTGTAAGATCAAGGTCCATATTACACTCTCAATATATTCTAGTGTGGATGACTCCAGTTAGGATCGGACGCAGATCAAAACAGGCAGGTTTCTTGCCTTGATGTTGAGAAAAGCATGTTAAGGAATTAACTTGAATGCTCTACTGGGCTACCACCCTTTCTCTGTGTTCTCCGTGCCTCTGTGGTTAAAGATCTTCCTGGACCCCGGGCATTGCTGGACCTTCAGCGCGTGTATTCCACCAGGCGGATATTGCGTTCCGCCAGGGCCGCAATGAACTTGTCGGTAGGCACACAACGCTCTTGAGGAAGCGCACCCGGATTCGGAATGTCCCCTCTTGCCATCATTTGGGCCACGATGGAGGCAGGAAATGCCGTGGTTCGCATCATCGCGCTCAATCCTGTCTTTTCATCGTAACAATCGATGATGTCATAGACCAACGTGCTCTGCCGGCCGTTGCTGATTCCTGAAAATTCCACACGAACTAAGACGACGTCCGGGCCATCAGATGGAACCTTTTGAGCCAGCAGTTCTCGCAAGAAATTCCGAGGGACCACTTCAACGCCGTCAATTCGGACTGGAATGCTGCCCGCCAGTCCCAAATCGAGCAGCAACTTGAACTGCTGACAATGGCCGGGGTAACGAATCGTCTTGTAATCCAACACCTCTACTCTCCCTTGAAAACTTTCGGGCAGCGTCGATGTGCTTCTTGAGGTGTGAAAAGCCTCAAGCCGTCCGTAAGGCGGAGGGAACTCGAGGATCTCGATCTCAGTCATGGACTCGACCTCGACGATCCGATCTCCTCGAAGGATTCTCGCCGGTTCAATGTACTCGTTGATGAGACCGTCGATGGAAAAGACAATCTGATAATTCAAGGGAGGTCGCGGCTTCTGTGGCAGTCCTCCCACGCGGATGTGCATTGCGTCCAGATGCTGGAAACGCCCGGCCCCATGGGCTGCCAGAATAGAAACCATCCCAGGTGCCAGGCCGCAGTCCGGGATGATCTTTACCCCGGCAGCCTGCGCTTCCGCATCCAAGGCGAGTTCGGCATCTACAACCTGATTGTTGCCGCCCAAGTCGCAGAAGTTTGCCCGAGCTTCGATGGCGGCTCGTGCCAGCGTGAAGTTGTGCCTGTATACCACGCAACTGATGACCGCATCATGGCCGCGCATCAAATCCACCACCTGCGAGTAGTTCGAAACATCGACGGTTTCTGCCGTCAATTTCGAACTGGCCAGCCGCGTGACCACAGCTTCACCCTTCAATGGATCAAGGTCAGCCACCGTCACCGTCTCAACATCGGGGCTGCGGACGAGATCGTAACAGGCCCCCAATCCCATGCGTCCGGCCCCCAGTACCAGGATTCTCACAAAACCTCCATCAGGTTCAACCGCTAGCGGTTGGGCTTTGAGTTACAACATTGGACTTAACTCCAACTCCTTAAGATGTCTTCGATTGCCTCCTGCACGATTCTTCGGGCCTCGTACCGTTCTTCCCCTTTGGCGAGAAGGGAGTCATATTGAGTTTCATGCCCACACTCATCGCAAGTAGATTCCCTCGATGAGATAAACACCGTAATTGGGTCAGGTTCTTGCATGCATCCTACCGGGCCTTGAGGCTGTGCTTGATGATCTCCTGGGCTTGCTCCACGATGGCCTCTAAGTGCTCCTGGTTCTTGAAGCTCTCGGCATAGAGTTTGTAGATGTTTTCGGTTCCGGAAGGTCTCGCCGCGAACCAGCCGTTCTTAGCCACGACCTTCAATCCGCCAATCAGGGCATTATTGCCGGGTGCGCGGGTGAGCTTCGACACTATGGGCTCTCCGGCCAGCACTGTGGCCTTCACCGCCTCAGGCGACAACTTTCCGAGAACCTTCTTCTCTTTGGGTGTTGCAGGAGCGTCAATGCGCGTGTAATAGGGTGTTCCGAATCTGGATGCTAGGTCCTGGAAGTGCTGGCCCGGGTCCCTCCCGCTGCGGGCTGTAATTTCGGCTGCCAGCAATCCCAGGATCAGGCCATCCTTGTCTGTAGTCCAAACCGTCCCGTCTTGCCTGAGGAAACTGGCACCGGCACTTTCTTCTCCTCCGAAACAATAAGTAGCATCGAACAGACCCGGTGCAAACCACTTGAAGCCGACCGGCACCTCCGACAACCTCCTACCCAGATCCTCCACGACGCGGTCGATCATGCTGCTGCTAACCAGCGTCTTACCGACTAAAGCTTCCGGTGGCCAGTGAAGGCGATGGCTCAGCAAATAGTAAATGGCTACAGCCAGGTAGTGATTGGGATTCATCAGCCCGGATGATCGTGTCACAATTCCGTGTCGGTCCGCATCCGGGTCATTGCCGAAAGCAATGTCGAACTGGTCTTTCAGTTTGACCAGGCTGGCCATGGCAAATGGGCTCGAGCAATCCATCCGGATCTTGCCGTCGTGATCCAGCGTCATGAAGCTGAAGGTAGGGTCCACCCGTGGATTGACTACTTTGATGTTCAACCGGTAGAGTTCGGCGACGGGTTCCCAGTAATGGATTGCGGAACCCCCCAGGGGGTCGACGCCGACGCTCAGACCGGCTCCCCGAATCATCTCCATGTCAACCACGGCTGCCAGGTCTCTGACATAAGGGATGATGTAATCTTGCAGGTGGGTCGACGCGGCTTTTACTGCTTTCTCATAGGCCACACGTTGCACCTGACCATTTCCAGCGCGCAGCAGCGCATTGGCACGATCCTGGATCCAGCCGGTAACATCCGTATCCGCCGGACCACCATAAGGCGGATTGTATTTGAATCCACCATCACCAGGGGGATTGTGAGACGGGGTGATCACAATGCCATCCGCCAGGTGATTTTTTCGGCCGTGATTGTATGCCAGGATGGCCCTTGAGATCGCGGGTGTGGGAGTGAACCCGTCATTTAGCTGAATGAAGGTCTCAACGCCATGGCCTGCCAAAACTTCAAGGGCTGTCCTTTGTGCGGGAAAGGAGAGGGCATGAGTGTCTTTGCCCATGAAGAGGGGACCATCGATTCCGTGACTGCGGCGGTACTCGCAAATCGCTTGTGTAATAGCCAAAATATGGGCTTCGGTAAAGGTGCCGTCCGTTGGCGTTCCCCGATGTCCACTCGTGCCGAAACTTACAAGCTGGAGGGGATCTTGGGGGTCAGGTAGACGCTCGTAATAGGCTCGCTCCAGTTTGCTGATATCGATCAGCATTTCTGCTGGAGCAGGCTTGCCGGCAAGGGGATGAACTGTCATAGGTGCAACTCCACAGCGGGTTGTGAATTAGATAAGAGTTGTTCCTGCGCCAATTAGGTGCACCACCGCCGATGAAAACGGCATCCAGCCCACGAAGTGGGCGAAGGAGAGTAGCCCAGGGCAAAGCGAGCGATTTTTGACGAGCGACGCCCTGGGTCAGCGAACCGGCAAAGAATCTCCTCGTGTTGGCGTGGGCGGACTCCCCACGCCAACACGAGGAGAAAACCTCGGTCAATACGGATTGTCGACCTAGGGCGTCGCAGCCGACAGTCGCCTTCGGCTCCTCCTGTCTCGTCCGCTATGCCCTGGGCTATTCTCTCATGGCCTTTCAGGCCATTTTCATAAAAGGCTCTCATCCCCCTTTGAGAGGCACCACGATAGCACCCATCCCAGCAGGACCAATCGCACCGAGCTGTATGCCATTGACGCGTTTGTTGCAATTCTGCACTTGGGACTTATTACCACGGTTCTTTGCTCAACAACAAGTAATTCCGCACCCCCAGCCGTAAGCTTGAAACCGGTGATGACGAAGAGTAGTATATGAAAGGGTTCCCTCTATGTCATGCGATCGAAGACTATTCCTTAGAATTTCTGCCATAACCGGGTTCGCGCTCAAGACGGGTCTGTTTGGACAGAATTCCCAGGCTGCAGGTGGGCCTGCCCTTAGCATCGCCCGCTACAAGACGTCGCCTGCTGGACCAGACGGTGTTGCGGAAGAAGCCCGCGCCCTGACACGCCAGGCCATCTATGCGCTGGGAGGGATGGACCGGTTTGTCTCCCGGGGTGACGTGGTCTGGGTGAAACCTAATATTGGCTGGGACCGCCGGCCCGAACAGGCAGCCACAACCAATCCCGATGTGGTCGCGGCCATTGTGGAATTGTGCTACCAGGCTGGCGCCGGAAAGGTACTCGTCAGCGACAACCCCTGTCACTCTGCCCTGCGGACCTTTCCCCGCAGCGGGATCCAACAGGCAGTTGAGAAAGTTGGGGCTCAAACTCTGTTCCTGGATGAACGGAAATTCCGCAAGATGGCATTAAAGGGGAAAATCTTGACGGAGTGGGAACTGTATGCCGACATGATTGAAGCCAACAAGCTGATCAACGTCCCCATAGCCAAGCACCATAGTTTGTGCAGGGCCACCCTGGGAATGAAAAACCTGATGGGGATAGCTGGAGGCGCACGCAATCGTTTTCATCAGGACATCAGTAAGACGCTGGCTGATCTGGCTGCCTTCGTACGACCGACCCTGGTCGTCTTGGATGCCGTGCGGGTGTTGACTGCTAACGGGCCTACCGGCGGGAACCTGGCTGATGTGAAACGAAAAGACACCGTGGTGGCAGGTATTGACCAGGTGGCCGTGGATGCCGTCGGCGCCACGCTGTTGGGATACAAACCGGAAGAAATTGGCTACATTACCGAGGCCAGTTCCCGCGGCCTGGGAAACATCAATTTCGAAGCCCTTTCCCCGCGACGCATCGAAATCTAGGAACGCACAAGAACCATGGCAAAGAAAAGAACCTCCTGGCTGATATGGCTGAGGAGACTGACCCAGACTACCTTTTTGGTTCTGTTCCTTTACCTTTTCCTGCAGACGACCTACCACCCCATCAATATAACTGGCGGACGAGTGACGCTATTCTTCGAACTGGACCCTTTGGTACTCCTGACCATTTTGTTGGCCACTCATACTTTCGTGGCTTCGCTGTTACTGGCTTTGGTCACGTTAAGTGTTACCGTGGTTTTTGGCCGCTGGTTTTGCGGCTGGGTGTGCCCGTTCGGTACTTTGAATCATTTCTTCACCAGTTTTCGCGGGGGCCGCCTGAAGGAGAGGCTTGGAGCGGGTGGCTACTCCCGGTGGCAAAAGACCAAGTATTACCTCCTCGTATTCCTCCTGGTCAGTTCGGTCGTCGGATTCAATCTGGCTGGGTGGCTCGATCCCTTCTCCTTCTTCTTCCGCTCTCTGGCGACGGCCATTTTCCCTGCCCTTCAATCCGGCATCCAGGGATGGTTTGGCTGGCTTTACCAGGTCAATCCGAGGATTGGAACAATGCGAGTGACCTCCGTGTCCGAACCTGCCTATGAGTACCTGCGACGATATTTCCTTGCCATCGAGCAACCCCATTACTACGGCGGATTATTGATCGGTGTTCTGTTCTTCGTCGCTGTGGGATTGAATTTCTATCGCGCCCGTTTCTGGTGCCGCTACCTGTGTCCGCTGGGCGCCTTGCTCGGCGTAGTCGGAAAGAATCCGGTGGTACGACTGGTGAGAGACCCTGATCGATGCAATGATTGCCGGCTTTGCTTGTCCGAATGCCAGGGAGGGGCAGAACCTCAGGCGCACAGCGGATGGAAGCCGTCCGAGTGCTTTTTCTGTTGGAATTGCCAGTCGAAATGTCCCGCCGACGCCATCTCCTTCCACCTCGAAGTGCCCGAGGAAAAACGGCCATGATCAAAGAGTGGGGTCGCTGGTTCCGATACTTTTTCCATCCGCCCCGCCAATCTCGCCTGGACCTCAGCCGGCGCCTGCTGCTCACCAGTGGACTGGCCGGGCTTGGCGGGGGCCTGCTGTTCCGAACGGGTGCCAAGGGCCAGGGTCGTTCTTTCAATCCCCGGTTGATTCGTCCCCCCGGTGCTCTTGCCGAAGAGGATTTTCTGGCCCGCTGTATCCGTTGCGGGGAATGCATGAAGGTGTGCCCCACGAATGCCATTCATCCGACCTTGCTGGAAGCCGGGCTGGAAGGCTTGTGGTCTCCCGTTATGAAAATGAAGATCGGGTACTGTGAGTATGAATGCACCCTCTGCACTCAAGTTTGTCCGACCGATGCCATTAAGGAACTATCGGTTGAAGCAAAACAACAAGTCAGGATTGGATTGGCTTTCTTGGACAAGAACCGATGCTTGCCTTACGCTTTCGCTCGATCCTGCATCGTTTGTGAGGAACATTGCCCGACCCCTAAGAAGGCGATTTGGTTCGAGGAAGTGGAGGTGCTGAACGGGCGCGGGCAAAAGGCAAGGGTAAAACAGCCCCATGTCGACCCTGAATTGTGCACCGGCTGTGGCATTTGTGAGAATAAATGCCCAGTGGCAGATCAGGGCGCGGTGTACGTAACCAGCGTGGGAGAAACCCGCAACCCCAAGAATCAGATGATCCTGACTAGTACCTACGGCGCAGAAATCTACCAATGAACAGACTTTAATGATATGGGAAGAATCCGGATCCCGGTTTGTTTGATCGCAATAGCGATTTCGAGCGGAGTCCTGCAACTCAATGGCAGGGACAATGAAACTCCATCTGCTTACGAACGGGTGGTCTTTCAACTCTGGGACTTGCCGGGGATTCACTTCGTCACCAATTCCCACCGCACTCCGCACAAGCATCAGCCTGAAACCATGGTCTCGGGGGTGGCAGTGTTTGACTTTAATAACGACGGCCTTCTCGACATTTATGCAGTCAACGGTGCCACCATGCCCGGGCTGGAAAAAAACAACGAGATTTACTACAACCGCCTTTTCAAGAACAACGGGAATGGCACTTTTGAGGATGTGACCCAAAAGGCCGGTGTGCGAGGAAAAGGTTACAACCTGGGGGTGGCTGTCGGAGATTACGACAATGACGGATGGGCTGATCTGTTTGTGGCGGGGCTGCGGGAAAATATACTCTACCACAACAATGGAGATGGCACCTTCACCGATGTGACATCGAAAGCCGGTCTGGCACTACCGGACCCGGAATACAAAACATTGTGGTCCGTTGCTGCCGCCTGGGTGGACTATGACAAAGACGGGTGGCTGGACCTGTTCGTCTCGAACTACTGTGTCTGGGACCCGGACAAGGAACCGATTTGCGCAGACACCGGCCAGCCTGACTATTGTCATCCCCGGCTTTATCGTGGTCTGCCCGATTCCCTATTTCATAACAACCATGATGGAACATTCACCGATGTTTCTCAGTCCTCGGGCATCCGCAAATCCATTGGCAAAGGAATGGGGATCGGAGTGGCCGACTTTGACGGCGACGGGTGGCCCGACTTGTTCGTTGCCAATGACACAACTCCTAACTTCCTGTTCCACAATCGCGGAAACGGAACATTTTCCGAAATTGGTGTGGAGGCGGGCGTCGCCTATACCGACCGGGGACTGGCCGTTTCCGGAATGGGGGTGGATGCCAAGGATTTGGACAATGACGGCCGGCCGGATGTTTTTGAAACAGCACTAGTCGGGGAAACCATGCCCTTCTTCCGTAATCTCGGTGAAAACCTCTTCGAAGACAGGACCCTGGTCAGTACCCTGGCCGCTGCCACTCTTTCCAAGACGGGCTGGAGCAATGGGGCCTTTGATTTCAATAATGACGGGTGGAAAGACCTATTCGCCGCCTTTGGAGATGTCATGGACCCCGCGGGGACGTTCAAGGAACGTGTTCCCCAGCACAATGGTGTTTTCGTCAACCTGAAGAATGGGAAGTTTGCCGATGCTGCTGCCACAGCCGGAGCAGAGTTTTTCGAGCGGAAAGCGGTTCACCGCGGAACTGCTTTCGGCGATATCGACAACGACGGCCGGATCGACGTTGTGGTCACGGCGCTGGACGGCCCCATGGAAGTCTGGCACAACGTTTCCCCCACCTTGAATCATTGGATCTTGATTTCCACTACGGGGAGCAAGAGCAACCACGATGGGATAGGGACCCAGATTAAAGTCGTGACAGAGTCCGGGACTCAGTACAACCAGGTGAATACCGCCGTCGGTTACGGGTGTGCTTCAGACCGCCGTGTACATTTCGGTCTCGGGAAGGACGCGATGATCAAGGAAATGACACTCACTTGGCCCAGCGGGACCGTGCAAAAGTTGGAGAACGTTAAGGCCGACCAGATTCTCTCCATCAAAGAACCCTGACCTCTGAAGTGATCGCCTTAGCCTTCAATTCTCACCATAAAGACACCAAGACACCAAGGTAAACCCGATGGTGTGGATTTGCCAAGATTCATGGGCCTCTTCACTCCTGTCATTCTGTTTCAGATTGGTTGAAGCACCCAAGATAAGATCCCCTGCGACTCCTGGCGCACAAGGTTCTAGGGCCTTCTCTTTGTGCCTTGCTGCCTTGGTGCTGAGAAGTCGGGCTGCCACCAGTCCGAAGATATTAGAAATGTAAAACCGGATTTCGTCCCACCCCTGCGATTTCGCCTTTGTGCCTTTGTGTCTTTGTGGTGAGAATTCCGAGCTAGAAATTCCACCGGATACCTAACCGAAAAACCCTCGGGTTTAGTACCTCCAGCGGTACTCGGAGGGGAAAGAGCGGGCCAGAGATGTCATTCTCAAGCAGATTGTTGTTCATGTTGAGCAGGTTGAAGATGTCGACGAAGGCAGAGAACCTTTGTCGGCCAATGTTCCAATCCTTCGCTATACGTTGATCGAAGGTCAGATTGTACTCGGTCCGAACTCCGCCGGGCTGACCTCGGGGGGTAGCCATCACAAAGAAGGGGCCTTGATTCAGTCCGGTGATAATCAGCCTGCGCCCATAAGGAAGCCCGTCATAGTACTTTATGACCGTTCCCCAATAAAGCCCCCATGGCAATCGACCATAAGAGGATACTTTCCCCACATAAGCGCGATCGAAGAAAAGCCGGCCGCGGCTGTTTAACAGGCTGTTCGGATCGTCAAAAAGAGCGCCAATCACGCCAGTGTCGTTTTCAAATTCGCTGTTGCCTGGGCTGGCGGGACCATTGGCTTTGTAGGCCGAAAAGGAGACTGAAAGGAACCAGTGTTCCATCAACTCCTTTCGTACGCTTGCTTCCAGCCCTTTGTAGAGAGAGCGAAACCCAGGAGGATTTGTCAGCAAGAAACGATCTTGGCCGAGCGTGGCCGGGTCCTGGTTGTATACGGTAAGGGTCTGATCGTCGGCTGTTCCGGGCAGATTGTCATCCCCCTTGTCGAGGATTTTCACCGGAGTGAATGCAGAAGATGGAACCCCGACGTTGACGGTTTCTACCAACCTTTTCTCGTCGCGACGGAAGAATCGTATGCTGGCCTGAAGCTGATGGCCGAAGCGCTGTTCTATCCCAACTCCCCATTCATCGGTATAGGGGCGTTTGAGTTGCGGATCGATGGACAAATAGGGTCCCCCGAAAACACGCAACAGTTGACCTTCCTCTCCTGCCTGAAATAACCCGTCGTGGTTCCTATCCTGCCAGACGAATATTCTTCCGCCCACGCTGTTGGGATTCGCGTAGATTGCATCACTGGCGGGGAGCAGATGATTGGTGCGGGCAAAAGATGCAAAGACCCGAGTGCCGTCACCGTAGCGCCTCAGAACAGGAACCGCCAGGCCCAAGTGAGGCTCAAGGGTGGTCCAGGAAATGACTCCCTGAGCGCCGGCAAATTCGCGGGCCGGCGCATAGGTCCCTGCACCAGTAACCTGAGAAGGCAAAAACGCGTTGCTCGAATCAAGCGTCAAACCCACCCGAAGAAACAATCGGGAAGCCAGTTGGAAATGGTCGTCGAAGTGAAGGGAGAACTCCCGCAGTCGGTATTTGGTCCGGCTGGGAGTATTGTATTCGACAACTTCGGCAGGAACGCCCTCTGGATAGAACAGCAGTTGTACATCCTGGAAGACCCGGTGGTCCTCGGTGGCCTTCGACTCCTCCAGGTCCGCACCGTAACTGAGCCAGTGAGTCCACCGATCACTGAGCAATCGGCACGAAGTTTGTCCCAAGCCCAATAGTGAAAAACGGCTGCGTGCTGAGTCAGACTCCAGTGGAGCCGCTCCCTTCATCTCCCCGGTGAACATCTGCGTTTGGTTAGGTTCGTTCACTCCGTGGAGAAATGTGTCCGTGGGCGAAGAGTGGGAGAATCCACCACCGATCTCCCATACTGTCGCCGGACTGTGATAGTGAGTCCAGTGCCCCTGGACGATTTCAAATCGATCATTCCCGAGGAGTGTGGATGAGGGGGCAATGTTGGGACCGGCCCCTAGGTTGGAGTTATGAACCACTTGTCCGGTGATCAAGATCCCAACTTGGTTCTGGCTGCTAAGCCTTCCGTCAAGTCGTAGCAGGCCAGAGTACACACTGGTTGTGGGAATGGCTGAAAAGTCGGGGATAACCTTAGACAAGTGCTGGAGTCCGAACGAGGAAAAAAATGACCACCGACCCGTCCGAGGCACAGGCCCTCCCAGCGTGAACTGGCCCTCACCGAAATGCTGAAAATGAGGAGTGGTCGTGAAGCCAAAGCCTTGGAGCCGGTCGTCCAAATTACTGCTTTGAAAAGGTTGGCCGAGATAGTATCCCTCGGCCCTGCCGTGAAGCTTTGCCCCGCCTTCCAGGCTCACCAGGTTGAACGACGCTCCAGGAGCACGTACATCCGATAGATGGGAGGACGTGTCGACCTGGAATTCCTGGAGAGTTCCAAGATCCGCATAGAGCAGAGGTTTTCCGGTCTGGAAAGGGTCAGTGACGTTTATCCCATCGAACCGGTACCCGTTCTGTGTCCATGAGCTTCCGTGCACCCCGACTAGACCGATGGTTCCGGTTGTGATCCCTCCTTCATCCACCCGATTTGTGGCACTGGACAATTCTTGATTCTCCAGCAAGGCCCAGATGTTGCGGGCGCTGGGGAGATAATCCAACTGCCAGCGCTCGAATATGCTCCCATTGGCTGAACCCCAGGGATTAAGCGGCGCCCCCGGCCAATTGAGGGAGATCGCTGAATTTCCTTCAGACTGCCCCTTTTGCATCTCGAGGGTGACAAAACTAGTTCGGCTGCTTTCAACTCGCACCGGATTGACAATGGTGACGAAATACCCTGGTTTCTGGGACCTCAGTTCATAGAGCCCGGGCCCCAATGCAAGGAACTGGTAATTTCCCGATCCATTTGTAGATACCTGGCTGAGGACTGTCCCTTCCAGGCGGCTGAGTTGGACCTCAACCCCCGCAAGAACCTGGGCATTCTCCGAGTCCACGACATTTCCAGTAATGACCCCTTGAGGAAGTTGGGCGTGCAGGATTTGGGTATGCCAGCACACCCCCATCAACAGAACGATGAATAAATGGCGAACTTGAAGGCTTGCCGGATGTCTGTCAATTTCGCAATTTTGACTCATGATCTACTATCAGGCCACCGCCACCCCCGATTCTGGGGAAATCAAGAAAATCTACCTGCCGGCTAAACCAACCGAGTTGTGGCAGAAGGTTTAGACGCCTCCGTCCTTATCTCACCTTATAACACTATTGTGGATTCCGCTGACGGTCATTGTAATCCAAAGTGGAATTGCCCGGGGCACATTTCAAGTTCACCGACCACTGGATCCGAGTCGTCAAGGCCGGAGACCCTTTCCCAGTTTGAGATTTCCGCTCTAGTTCTTTGTCAGTCTTGCACTCCTATGAGATAATGCCGTTTGCGCAACATCCCCATTTAAACTTCAGGAGATGAATCCATGATCAAGGCCGCCATCCACGGAGAAGTCATCTACCCATCAGCCGAAACTCTGGCCGGTGCAAGGGTGCAGGATTGGGAATCGATGTCAGCGGAAGTGGCGAAGGACCCGCAGGCGTTCTGGGCCAAAGAAGCGTCAGAGCTGCACTGGTTCGAGCCTTGGCAAAAGGTTTTCGATGACTCCAACCGACCCTTTTTCAAGTGGTTTGTCGGCGGCAAAACCAACATCACCTACAACTGCCTGGACCGGCACACTGCCACCTTCCGGCGCAATAAATTGGCATTGCTGTGGGAAGGAGAGAACGGCGACTTCCGCTCTTTTTCCTATTTTGCACTGCGCCGTGAAACCTGCAGATTCGCCAATGTCTTGAAGAGTCTGGGGGTAAAAAAAGGAGACCGGGTGACCCTGTATATGGGGCGCGTACCTGAGCTGGTTATCGGTATGCTGGCCTGTGCGCGGATTGGGGCCGTTCATTCTGTCGTATTTGGTGGGTTCACGGTAGAAGCACTCCACGAGCGGCTCGAAGACAGTCAATCGAAAGTCCTGATCGTCACAGACGGGGCCTGGGTGCGAGGGAAGCAAATTTCCTTGAAAGGCATTGCCGATGAAGCGCTTCAGCGGGCCGCGACGGTGGAAAGCGTGCTGGTGGTGCGGCGGACCGGCCAGCCGGTGAACATGGAGTCGGGACGGGACATGTGGTACCACGAATTGATGGCCCTGCCCATCGCCTCCACTCAATGCGCGCTGGAAATAGTCGATGCGGATGATCCGTTGTTTCTGCTTTACACTTCGGGGACCACTGGGAAACCCAAGGCCATCCTGCATACCCATGGCGGCTACATGGTGGGGACTTACGCCAGCCTCAAATATACCTTTGACGTCCGCGAAGAAGATCGGTACTGGTGTGCTGCCGATCCTGGATGGGTTACCGGCCACAGTTATATCACATACGGACCCTTGTTGAACGGTTTAACTCAGCTCTTGTACGAGGGCGCGCCGACGTATCCCTATCCCAATCGCTGGTGGCAGATCATCGAGAAATACGGCATCAATATTCTTTATACAGCTCCCACCGCCATTCGCGGTTTGATGCGATTTGGGGAAGCCTGGCCCAATCGCCACGACTTGAGCTCGCTGCGCCTGCTGGGATCAGTCGGGGAACCAATTAATCCTGAAGCTTGGCGCTGGTATCACCGGGTCATCGGCAAGGAGCGCTGCCCGATTATGGATACCTGGTGGCAGACCGAAACCGGCATGTTCATGATTACCCCGCAGCCCTCGACCCCTCTGAAGCCCGGGTCCGCCACGCGCCCCTTTCCCGGTGTCGAGATGGACATTCTCAGCGAACACGGACAACCGGTAGGCCCCAACGAGGAGGGTTACCTGGTGATGAAAACCCCTCCGCCCGCCTTTATGCACACCATTTACAAGGATCCCGATCGCTACGTCAACCAATACTGGACCAGATTCCCGGGGTATTACCTGACCGGCGACTCCGCCCGGCGCGACGAAGACGGCTATTACTGGATCATCGGCCGGGTCGATGAAGTGATCAAGGTCTCCGGTTATAGGCTGGGCACAGCCGAAATCGAAAGTGCGCTGATCACTCATCCGGCAGTGATCGAGGCTGCTGCTATTGGTTTGCCCCATGAACTCAAGGGGCATGCTATCCAGGCCTATGTCGTACTGCGCTCGGGCCATGAGAAGAGCGATCGGCTTGCTGAAGAACTCCGTCAGCATGTGGCCCATGAAATAGGACCCATCGCCAAACCCGACCACATCTATTTCGAGGATTCGCTTCCCAAAACCCGGAGCGGCAAAATCATGCGTCGCGTCCTCAAGGCGCGGGCCTTGGGCGAAGACCCCAAAGATTTGAGTACGCTGGAAGAATAAGTTGACATCGGCTCTGGCCTGTCCGTCAGTCGTGTTGATCGATTGACCATACCTGCACGGTCAGGCCGTCTGGGTCGGGGAAGTAGACACGATTCGAGCCATTGGGGCGTGTCGGGTTCAATTTCTGCCCTCTCAACTTTTCCATCGCTCCATCGGCGCTGAAATCCTCGGAATAGGGCATCTTGCGCTGGACTTACTTCTGGAACCAGTCACGAGGAGCGTCCCATGAAGATTCGTCGTATGCAAGCTTTCCCGATCCTTGCCGTTCTCACCTTAACGACAGGTTGTTCGATCGTGCAGCAGGCTCCCGTCCCGCCGGCTGCAAAACGCATCGACCACAAGCAGGATTGGCATGGCGAAACCGTCGTGGATCCCTATTTCTGGCTCAGGGAAAAAACCAACCCGGAAGTCCCCAAATACCTCGAATCCGAAAACGCCTATACGGAGGCAATGACCAAAGACGTCAAGCCCTTCCAGGAAGCTCTCTATAAGGAAATGCTGGGCCGCATCAAGCAGACGGATCTCAGTGTGCCGACACGACAGGGGAAGTACTACTATTACACGAGGACCGAGGAGGGAAAGCAGTATCCGATTTATTGCCGGAAAAGAGCGGCAGGGGATGGTTCCTATGATGCAAAGGCCGGCGAAGTCATCCTGCTCGATCAAAATGAGATGGCGAAGGGATTGCCCTTTCTCAGCATAGGGGAGTGGTCTGTAAGCGACAACGACAACCTCCTGGTTTACAGCACCGACACGACGGGTTTTCGCCAGTACATTCTACACGTGAAAGACTTGCACACCGGCCAGGTGCTTCCCGATTCAGCCGAGCGTGTGACATCTGCGGAGTGGGCCGCCGACAACAAGAAGATCTTTTTTGTTACAGAAGACAAGGTGACCAAGCGTTCCAACCAGCTTTGGCGGCTCGCCCTGGGCGGCAAACCCGATATGATCTACGAAGAAAAAGACCAGCTATTCCGCATTGGGGTGGGACGCTCCAAGGACAAAAAGTACCTCGTATTGGGTATCGAGAGTACCGACACCTGGGAAATGAGATATCTGGATTCCGCCACTCCGTCGGGAGAATTTAAGGTCGTGCTGCCCCGCGAAAAAGGGCACAAGTATGTCATGGAACATCGGGACGGCTTGTTTTACATCCGAACCAATAAGGGCGCCAAAAACTTCAGAGTCGTGACTTTCCCGGTTTCGAATCCTGCCACCTCTAATTGGAAAGAGTTCCTCCCGCACAATCCGGGCGTTCTGCTTCAAAACCTGGAGCTCTTCAAGGGTTATGCCGTCGCCCACGAAAAATCCCAAGCGTTAAATCGCTACCGCGTTTTCAGTTTCAAAACCCAAGCCTGGCATGACGACGGCATGCTGATGAAGAAGAAGAACACCTTTACCGACTTCATCGACTGTGCCGAGTATCTCGTAGCGCGAAAGTGGACCAGCAGGGATCGCCTGGTAATCGAGGGTGGGAGCGCTGGCGGGTTGCTGATGGGTGCCGTCACTAACATGCGCCCCGATCTCTTCAGAGCGGTCCATTTTGCCGTTCCCTTTGTCGACATCATGAACACGATGATGGACGCGAGCCTGCCATTGACCGTCGGAGAGTACCTCGAATGGGGCAATCCCAATGAGAAGCCAGCCTATGACTACATGAAATCGTACAGTCCTTACGATAACCTGGCGAAGAAGGCGTACCCTGCGATTCTGGTGACCACCAGCTTCAACGACAGCCAGGTTATGTACTGGGAACCAGCGAAATATGTGGCCAAGCTCCGCACTTTGAAAACAGGCAACAGCGAATTGCTGCTCAAATGCAAAATGGAGCCTGCGGGTCACGGCGGGGCCTCCGGCCGCTACGACAAGCTGAAAGACACTGCTGCTTTGATGAACCCAATTACAAAGTCCCCTGGCAATTGACCCTCCACACCAAAAAGGAGCTTGCTGCCCTGTCGAATGCGCCCATCGCCTCGGAGGTAGTGGAAAACGACGGGATGAAGACCGTGAAGTTTGCGGAGACGAAGCCGCTGCCGAGCTACCTGGTGGCCTTCGCTGTTGGAAGTTTCGAGTTCGTCAACGCCGGGAGCGTCGGCAAGAAGAATACCCAGGTTCGCATAGTGGTTCCGCACGGGCGGACAGTGGAAGCCCAATACGCCGTCGAGTCAACATCCACCATTCTTGGACTGCTTGAGAAGTACTTTGGGATTCCGTATCCGTATGAAAAACTCGATGAAGTCGCCATTCCGTTAGCTGGATATGCCATGGAACATCCGGGTCTCGTGACCTTCGGAGCACAGATCATCCTTTCGAAACCGGAGCAGGACACACTGGAACGTAAGCGTTCTTATGCAAGCGTCGCTGCCCACGAGCTGGCCCATATGTGGTTTGGAGACCTTGTCACAGCCGCGTGGTGGGATGACATCTGGTTGAATGAGGGATTCGCCTCCTGGATGGCTAACAAAATCGTGAATCAATACCACCCCGAATGGAGGATGAACATCTCCGAATTGAACGCCACTGAAGGAGCCATGGGAACGGACGGCATGGTCAGTGCCCGAAAAGTCCGCCAGCCGATCGGCTCAAATGACGATATTGCAAACGCGTTTGATGGAATCACCTATAACAAAGGATCGGCCCTGTTGAATATGTTTGAGAATTACATGGGTCTGGAGCATTTCCAGGAAGGTATTCGCCGCTATC
This sequence comes from Terriglobia bacterium, assembly GCA_041476565.1. Classification (GTDB taxonomy): domain Bacteria; phylum Acidobacteriota; class Terriglobia; order Versatilivoradales; family Versatilivoraceae; genus DATKMG01. Next base: position 18,766 of record JBGOTQ010000121.1, read on the forward strand.
TCACTCAATATGCCTGGAAGAATGCCACGTCCACGGAGTTTCTGGCTGCATTGGGAGGAGCCAACCAGTCCATCGCGACGGCTTTTTCCAGCTTCCTCGACCAAGCGGGTGTCCCTCTCCTTTCTGTGCAGATGGACTGTAGCGGCGGCCGAGCGCAACTTGCCCTGTCTCAGGAACGTTTCCTGCCCATGGGTTCAAAGGGTTCAGCCGACCAGTCGTGGCAGATTCCGGTCTGCATCAGGTACAGCGCCGGGAACAGCACTCCGCGTGAGTGTGCCTTGCTGACGGGGAAGTCGGGAAAAATTCCTCTACCCGATGTCGCCGGATGTTCGGGATGGTTGGTCGCAAATGCCGGTGCGGCAGGATACTATCGCGTCCTATATAGGGGAGACTTGTTGAGCAGAATTCTGAAAGGCAAAGCAGAAGTTCTGGACCTCCCAGAAAAAGTCGCGGTGATTGGCAACATTGCGGCCAATGTCG
>JBGOTQ010000122.1:0-19100 GCA_041476565.1 Terriglobia bacterium
AGCACTCGCTCGGGTGAGGAAGGTTTCAGGTTATGAGAATTTCCCGGATTCAGCGGCAACAAGTTGACTTTTGCCCGCAACCGGGCAAGGAGTTTCACCAGTCGCCGCGCGTCCTGGTCCGAATCGTTCATGCTGTCGATGAGCACATATTCGAAAGTGAGATACTGTTTGGAGCCCAACGGAAATTGGGCACACGCTTCCAAAAGTTCCCGAATCGGATACTTTCGGTTAATTGGGACGAGAAGATCCCTTACTTCATTAGTGGTCGCAGAGAGGGAGACTGCCAGGTTTGGAACCACAGGGGCCTTGGCGAGTTCCAGGATTTTGGGCACTAGGCCGACTGTCGACAACGTAATTCGATGCCGGGGTAAAGAGAGACCCTCGGGGTCTGTCATGAGGACCAAAGCTTTACCCACTTCTGAAAGGTTGTGCAAAGGCTCGCCCATCCCCATCAATACGATGTTGATGGGCTTTTGATGGGATAAACGCGGTCTGTCCCGTCGCTCGTGGTCCCTTAGGATGTAAAGAATCTGCCCGATGATTTCGCCAGCAGTCAGGTTTCGGCTGAAGCCCATGAGGGCCGTAAGGCAGAACTGACAATCCATGGCGCAACCGACTTGGGTAGAGATGCAAAGAGTTGTGCGCCGTTCTTCAGGGATCCAGACTGCCTCAATCGTGCGGTGATCCGAGAGTTCCAGCAAGTATTTCTTCGTCCCGTCCATCGATTGCTGTAAGGTTCTAAGGCTGGGAAAATTGACCTGAGCCAGCTTTGACAACTTGGTCCTCAAAGGTTTAGGAAGCTCGGTGATTTCATCAAAGTCAGACTTCCGGTGTACATAGATTGCTCGATAGATCTGCCTTCCATGAAAATGTGGTTCCCCACGTTCAGCCAAATATCCACAGAGTTCCTGGGATGTAAGTCCTAGGATTTCTTTGAGATCAGAGCCCATGAATTGAGGTTTCTTGAGAGTAGATCAGCTTTGAGGGGCACACCTGTTATAAGACAGGGTCTTCTTCAACAGTCAGGAGAGATCTTAGCAGAGTACTTATTAACTGTGCAATCGGTTTGGATCCCTTGCACGATATACTGTGCAGCCACCTGAGTTTACAAATTGAGGAGTCGCGAGGTCTGTTTCCTGCCTTGGTCCCTCGGCTTCGACGATTCTGCCGGTATGGAGTCTCACATGCACCAAAAACCCGATCCAGACATTGGTAGCACTCTTCTGCCAGAACGGCCAGCAGTCCAGGACCTATCGAAATAAGAGCTACAAATCATGGCTTCAGCCAGCGATCGAGCCAATTGAAGGCATCCTCCTGCATCTTTGCATCAAAAATATGTGGTTGGTCGTAAAACCTGCCCTCAAACCTGGAAGCCGCCCGAGATTTCTTGTAAATGGCTGCGATCTTCTTTACTGACTCTTCCATTCCTTCTAAGGGATAAAGTTCGTCTTTGGTGCATTGCTGGACCATCAGTGGCTTTGGGGCCATGCAACCCATCAAGTCCGGAAGGTCGAGGAATCGGGTTAATCCGGGGAGAAAATGAATGAAACTGTGGGTCGACACATGCTTCTTGATCATAGGTCGCAAAGTAGACATCCAGCCTACAACCACAGCGCACTGAATCCGATCATCCAGACTGGCCAGATAAACGGTCCGATCGCCTCCCATAGAGATACCGACACATCCAATCCGATCTGGATCCACCTCTGGTCGAGTCTGCAGATAATCCAATGTCCGGATGTCATCCCAGTGAGCAATCCCTTGCCAGGTTGTTCCAGCCCAGCAAAGACTCCGGGCAAGGACAGACTCCCCTTGTCCTGCTTGCTGGTTCAAGTACTGGATGTCTTCTAAGGAATACTTCGAACGGTCCCAACCGTACTTTTGCAGGTCCGGTCCAAACAAGGTCCTTCGCTCACCGAAATAAAAGCAATCGATGGCAATCACAACATATCCCCGCCGACAGAGTTCCAAAGAAGTGGAGCGGCCCTCATAATTCACGCGACGGTATTCGGTGATGGCAGAGTGTTCTTCCTCTGGCACAGGCATCACCTTCTCTTTTCCAAATACGAACATTCCGCCGTGGGAGTGGAGATCGACCACAGCAGGTCTTCGTCCCGGCTTGCCTTTCGGAATTAGAATGTAGGCTGGGACCCGGAACCACGGAGTGGTAGAGAACACTACTTTTTCCTGGACGTACTCCGGAGTTTCCCATCGACTTAGGACGACGGGATTTGGATTTGTTGGAGGGGGATCGTAATGAAACAACTCGAGAACCTTCTGCCTCGCCGCCCTCCGATAGGACGCCACACCTGCGGAATTCCCTTTGAGAAAGGAAAACGGGTACTGACAACTGTCCGCCAGCCTTTTGATATCTGCATAAATGGTACCAGCGTCGGCATCGGGAAAGGTCTCGTTAGGTATCATGGGGGTTTCCTTTCGAATTTGGGTGCGTGCAAAGACCGCCTTATCACCTAGACTCAACCCCATCAAGGTCAGGGAACTCAGAAAAGAGCGGCGGCCCCATTGTCTCCCGATCCCTTCATTAAACGATTGCATTCTTCTCACCTCCTCATGTTGTGGCTTTCCGGGCGTGTGGTTCTGGATTCCTGCATGCCCCTTTCATATTGTTCAATCAAATGAATAACTTATGACTAATTTCGACTAGGAATCAAGTTGAAAATCCATGCTGTCCATGGTAAGCTAAGTTTGCTGACAGAGAATTACTTCCCGACTGACAACAAGCTTACAAGAGCCATTTGTTCTAACGCTGCTATTCGGGCGATTACCCTGGAAACTCAAGATTGAATCATCTAAGTAACCCCATGAACGATATCAGAAAAGAAGTACTTGAAAATGGATTGACAGTTCTGACAGAGCGAATGCCGCATGTGCGATCTATTTCGCTTGGCATTTGGCTCAGAATGGGTTCCCGCAATGAGGCCGCAGAGGTTAACGGGGTCGCCCATTTCATCGAGCATCTGCTGTTCAAAGGTACGACCAATCGGAGCGGCGAGGAAATCGCCCGGCAGGTGGATTCAATCGGGGGCCATTTGGATGCGTTCACTGCCAAGGAAACCATTTGCTATAGCTCCAAGGTCCTTGATGAGCATCTCCCGATCGCATTTGACATCCTCTCAGACCTGGTCCTGAATCCCAAGTTTGACGCAGGAGACATTGAAAAGGAGCGAGGGGTCGTGCTCGAAGAGATAAAAATGGTGGAAGATACACCGGATGATCTGGTGAATGAAATCTTCACCCAGAATTTCTGGAAAGACCACCCCCTGGGACGTCCCATCCTGGGGACCAAACAGACGATTACGCGGCTTGACCGGGAAAGGGTTCTGGAATTTTTTCAAGAGTTCTACATTCCTGAGGTGATCATTGTTTCGGTGGCCGGAAACCTGGACCATGAGCGAGTCGTAGACCTGGTCCGCAACCGGTTCGGGAGGATCTCTGCGCACCGAAACGGTTACCAGGAAGCCCCGGCTCACACCCATAGCCGCATCACCATCCGCAGCAAGAAAGAATTGGAGCAAGTGCACATTTGCATGGGGGTGCCCGCCTGTCCCATTTCTCACGACGACCGCTATGCTTGCTATGTTCTCAACACTATCCTGGGTGGAGGGATGAGTTCCAGGTTGTTCCAGAACATACGTGAAAAGCAAGGTCTGGCTTACGCCATCTATTCTGGATTGAACTCCTATAAGGATACAGGCTGCCTTTCAGTCTATGCGGGGACTTCTTTGGAGACGACCGAACGGGTGGTCGACTTGATCGTCAGTGAATTCCGTAATCTTAAGCGACAGCCAGTGGAAGTCGAGGAACTTCGCAGGGCCAAGGATTACCTGAAAGGCAGCCTGATGCTGGGACTTGAATCGACCTCCAGCCGAATGTCCAACTTGGCGCGGCAGGAGATGTACTTTGGGAGGTATTTCTCCCTGGATGAAATGGCAAGTCAAATCGAGACCGTGACTTCGGATGACCTACAACGCTTGGCCCGGAGTTTCTTTGACACCCGGCACATTGCCTTGACTGTACTGGGAAACCTCGACGGCTACAGAATTACGCGCGAAGGGCTAGACTGCAATTAGCAGGGAACAACAAATCATGAGTGGACATGAGGGTGCGGGTCTTCGAAAAGGCTCCGTGTGGAAACCATCAAGCCGACTAGAAAGATAGACGAGGCGATGCAAGCGCCAGAAACGGGGACGTGGTGTCGCTGAAGATTTCGGTTTTGGGGAGCAGTAGTTCCGGGAATTGCACCTTTTTTTCCACTTCGAGGACTCGGGTCCTTTTAGATGCTGGTTTCAGCAAGACTCAAACATCTCGACGACTACAGTCGATTGGGGAATCTTTGGAGTCGATTGATGCCATCGTTATTTCTCATGAGCATTCCGATCACATTCAGGGATTGCCAAGCCTGCTGTCGGGCATCAATGTTCCCATTTACATTGCAGAAAAAACCCTAGACGCAATTCGTCCCAGCGTGTCGCATAACAGGATCGAATGCATACGGGCTGGAGAAGCCTTTACAATTGGTGACCTGGAAGTTTCCCCGTTCAGCGTCCCGCATGATGCGGTTGATCCTCTCGCGTTTGTGTTCGAAGCCAGAGGATTGAAAGTCGGGCACGTGACAGACCTTGGTTATGTGACTGGGCTGGTGACTCAGCGTTTGAAGGGTTGCGATGCGATTGTCCTCGAATCGAACCATGATCTTGAAATGTTGCGATCGGGTCCGTATCCCTGGTACCTGAAACAGCGGATTATGAGCAGACACGGGCACCTTTCCAACGACGTCGTAGGAAAGTTCTTTGAAGAGAGTTTTGATGGACAGGCCCGTTGCATTGTGCTGGCTCATCTGAGTGAGAGTAACAATCATCCGGACCTCGCCAGGATGGTGAGTGCGACTGCATTGGAGCGAAAGGGTTTCGACCTGCAGAACCTGGTGTTGGCCAGCAAAACTGCAGCTATCCCCAAGATCGTACTTTGAGATGGAGAATTCTATCAACACAGGAAGAGGAAACCACATTTGATTACGCGTTACACCCGCCCCGAGATGGGCCAAATCTGGTCAGAGGAGAACAAGTTCCGTAAGTGGCTTGAGGTCGAACTTGCCGCCAGTGAAACTTTGGCTGACTGGGGGTTAGTCCCTCGACAGGCGGTCGAGGTCATTAAGCAAAAAGCCGGCTTTAATGTCCAACGCATCCTGGAGATCGAGAAGGAAGTTAAACACGACGTCATCGCATTCACTACTTCCGTGGCCGAGTTCGTTGGTCCCGAATCTCGCTACTTCCACTATGGCTTAACTTCTTCCGATGTCGTGGATACTGCTCTGGCGTTACAGTTGAAAGAAGCCTCCGTGATTCTCAAACAGGATCTGGCAGAACTCATTGAGGTCCTAAAGCAGCAGGCCTTCCGGTACAAGGACACCCCGATGATCGGGCGGACTCACGGCATCCATGCCGAACCCACTACCCTCGGACTCAAGCTGACGGTTTGGTATGAAGAAGCTCGCCGCAACCAAAAGCGTCTGAGCGACGCGGTTGAAAACGTCCTGGTCGGTAAACTATCCGGGGCGGTTGGGACTTTTGCACACTTGGATCCGAAAATTGAAGAGGCCGTGTGTGCCCGGCTCGGACTGCAGCCTGATCCCATCTCGACGCAAGTTGTACAACGGGATCGCCACGCCCACTTCATGGCAGCCCTGGCTCTGATTGCCTGCAGTCTTGACAAAATTGCTACAGAAATTCGTGGTCTACAGAAGACTGAGGTCCGCGAAGTGGAGGAATACTTTTCTCCCGGTCAAAAAGGATCTTCAGCCATGCCGCACAAAAGGAATCCGGTTACATGCGAACAAATATGCGGGCTGGCCCGGTTGGTGCGGTCCAATCTCCAGGCTGCGCTGGAAAACGTGGCCCTCTGGCATGAGCGGGACATCTCTCATTCCTCCGTGGAACGGGTCATCTTGCCAGACTCAACGATCTTGGTGGATTACCTGCTAAACAAGACTACCAGCCTGATCGGCAAAATGCACGTTTACCCCGAGCGAATGCTGGAGAACTTGAATCTCATGAAAGGACTCATCTTCTCCGGGCAGTTGCTGTTGGACCTGACGCACAAAGATGTTTCCCGAGAGGAAGCTTACACCTGGGTGCAGCGGAATGCGATGCAGGTCTGGGCGAATGAAGGAGAATTCAGAACTCTGGTGCTTAAGGACCCGGACATTAGCCGGTACCTGCAACCGGCGGAAATCGATCGGATTTTCGACCTAAGGTATCAGCTGCGGCATGTGGAGACTGTCTTTAAGAGAGTCTATCGCGACTGAAGTAAGCATATTCATAGAAAGGATTAAAATTTTTACATGCATGCCAAAGTATTCGTGAGTTTGAAGTCCAGTGTCCTGGACCCCCAGGGGAAGACTATTCACAACAGTTTGCGAAACCTGGGCTACGGCACGGTTCAGGATGTCAGGCAAGGGAAGTTCTTCGTGATCAAGCTGGCGGATGGGTTGGGCAAAGAGACTGCACGGCAGGAGGTGGAGAAAATGGCGCGCAGTGTCTTAACGAACCCGGTCATTGAGGAATTCACATATGTGATTGAATAAACGGTGTATGGCCAGTTGTCAGTGGTCTGTGGTGGCCGTCACCAAACCAATGATCCCTCGCCCCTTGCTACAAATCACCGGCCGCTTATCACTTACAATAGGCTTCTACTCGGAGTCTGGAGCCGTTGGTCATTAATGATTAGTCCGGATTCACTTGAAAGGGCGGTCCTATGAAATTCGGAGTCATCATCTTTCCGGGAAGCAATTGTGAACACGATGTCTATCACATGATTGGCAAGGTTCTTGGGGAACCGGTACAGTTCATTTGGCACCAATCGAGAGATCTGGGTGATTGCGATGCTATTATTGTCCCGGGCGGGTTTGCGTACGGTGACTATCTGCGGACGGGGGCAATCGCGAAGTTTTCTCCGGTCATGGAGTCTGTGCGGACCTATGCCGACCGCGGTGGATTGGTGATCGGGATCTGTAACGGGTTTCAAATTCTCCTGGAGGCTGGTCTGCTGCCCGGAGCCATGCTGAAGAACAAAGGGCTCAAGTATGTCTGCCAGTTCGTTCATATTCGGGTCGAAAACAATCAAACCCCCTTTACGTCGGACCAGTGTAAGGGGGAGATCCTCTATATTCCTATTGGCCACATGGAAGGCAATTATTTTGCGGACGGACGGGTCCTTCGTCAGCTTGAGGACAACGGCCAGGTCGTCTTTCGATACTGCACAAGCGGTGGCGATATCACGGAAACCTCCAATCCAAATGGCTCTCAGAACAACATTGCAGGGATTTGTAACGCCCAACGAAATGTCTTGGGAATGATGCCGCATCCGGAACGGGCCAGCGAAGTTCTCCTGGGCAGTGATGATGGAATTCGAATTTTTAAGTCGATGGTTAGATCCTTTGTGTATTCTTAAACAGGTATAAGCTCCCAAATGCCCCGGCCTGGTGGGAAGGAACTTGGCCAGGAGGCTTTGACTTTATGCCACGCGCCTTGATCAATTTAATACTCTATGATTATTGAAACTGAAATTACTCCTGAAATTGTCAAGCAACACGGACTGACAGACGAGGAATATGACCGAATCGTCAGAATTCTGGGTCGGTACCCCACCCTTACCGAACTGGGAATCTTCAGCGTGATGTGGAGCGAGCACTGCAGCTATAAAAGCTCTAAGCCCCATCTGCGTCGTCTCCCCACTGGGGGTTCCAAGGTAATTCAGGGACCGGGGGAAAACGCCGGCATCGTAGACATCGGGGACGACTATGCGATTGCCTTTAAAATCGAGTCACACAACCATCCCAGTTTCGTCGAGCCTTTTCAGGGAGCGGCAACCGGTGTCGGCGGCATTTTGCGGGATATCTTCACCATGGGGGCGCGTCCGATTGCAGCTATGAATTCCTTGCGCTTCGGGCCTCTGGATAAAGTCCAGAATCGGCACATCATGGAGGGGGTCGTGGCGGGGATTGCCGCTTACGGTAACTGCTTTGGTGTCCCTACCGTGGGCGGAGAAGTGGTTTTCGACGAGTGTTATTCCCTGAATCCCCTGGTGAATGCCTTTGCACTCGGAATTTTCAAGAAAGACCGGATCTTCTACGGGAAGGCCTGTGGTGTTGGGAATCCGGTCATCTATGTGGGGTCTAAGACCGGAAGGGATGGCATTCATGGCGCGACCATGGCCTCGGCCGAATTTGACGAGGAATCAGAAAGCAAGCGGCCTAATGTTCAGGTAGGCGACCCATTCATGGAAAAATTGCTGCTGGAAGCCTGCCTGGAAGCTATGAAAACCAGCGCCATCGTGGGGATCCAGGACATGGGGGCAGCGGGCCTGACCTGTTCCACTTGTGAAATGGGTGGCCGGGCCGGGACGGGGATAGAGATTGATCTCCAGTTTGTTCCCCAACGTGAGACCGGGATGAGCCCCTACGAGATCATGCTTAGTGAGTCCCAGGAGCGAATGCTGCTAGTGGCTGAGAGGGGTCGTGAGGACGAGGTTATCCGGATCTTCAAGAAGTGGGAGATCGATGCCGTGGTCATTGGCGAGGTCACCGCGGACGGCCTACTGCGTGTCAAGGACTGCGGTGTAGTGGTTGCCGAAATCCCCAACCTGGCTTTGACGGAAGAAGCTCCCGTTTATAATCGCCCTCTCCTGAAGCCAGCAGTAACTTCTTCCTCCACCCCTCATCCTGCCCTCGGAACCTCAAGTCTGCAATCGGCCGACTGGGGGGACGTGCTGATGCATTTCCTCTCCTCTCCCAATTTGGGCTCCAGGGAGTGGGTCTTCCGACAATATGATCATATGGTCCGAACCAACACAGTCCAGGTCCCCAGTGCGGACGCTGCCGTTATCCGTGTGAAGAAAACGGATAAGGCCCTGGCCATGACGTTAGACGGCAATGGTCGGTATTGCCGGCAGAACCCCCGTCGTGGTGCGGCGATTTCTGTTGCGGAAAGTTGCCGCAACCTCGTGTGCGTGGGAGCGGAACCCCTGGCTGCCACTAACTGCCTGAATTTCGGGAATCCCGAAAAACCCGAGATCATGTGGCAGTTCAGCGAAGTTATTGATGGGATGGCAGAGGCCTGCAGGCTTTTCGCAACTCCGATCACCGGAGGAAATGTCAGCTTTTACAACGAGACACTGGGCGAAGGAATTTCCCCTACCCCTGTGATTGGTATGGTCGGGTTGATCCAGCCGGTCACGCTGGTCCGAGGGTCTTGGTTCGTTCACGAAAGTGATCTGGTCGCACTCCTTGGAGATCCTGTTGGAATCGATGAGGAATACGAGGATGCGGTTACCAATGCCTTTCAATGGTGCCTGACAAGGCCGGAATTGTCTGATCCTTACACCTCCTGGGTAAACCGACTCCCGTGCCCGCCTATCGACCTGAAAAAGGAGGCGAAGGTTCAGAAGACTTGCCTGGAAGCAATTCATGGCGGATTGTTAATTTCTGCTCACGATTGTTCCGATGGCGGATTGGTGGTCGCGTTGGCCGAGATGACCTTTTCTCACTTGCGAAAACCAGCTATCGGGGCAACGATTGAACTCCCGGAAGGCTACCGTCTTGAGAATCTCTTGTTTGCTGAATATCAATCCCGTATTCTAGTCACATTGGGAGAGAAGGATCTGCCGAAGTTGCAGGAGCTTGCAGGTAGAAATTCCGTGACCCTGTTGCCTTTAGGCACGGTGGGCGGCAATCGACTTCGGGTGAATTGGGGACCTCGCGTGCTTATTGAGAAGGAAGTTGCAGAGATGGAGAAAGTCTGGAAGAATTCCTTGACCCGTTTCTTGGTGGATTCTATATAGATCTAGGATTTGGGTAAATGACAATGACCGATAAATTTCATGAAGAATGTGGTGTCTTTGGGGTATTCAAGCACGAAGATGCAGCCCGCATCACGTATTTGGGATTATATGCCCTGCAGCACAGGGGGCAGGAGAGTGCGGGCATTGTGTCGACGGATGGGCGACAGCTCTATGTTGAACGAGGAATGGGTCACGTCGCTGAGATCTTTGAGGAGGGGACCCTTTCTCGCCTCAAAGGGGATGTGGCTATCGGGCATACCCGCTACTCAACAGCCGGTGATAGTTCCATTAAGAATGCCCAGCCTATAGAGGTTTCCTGCAGTAAGGGGGAGTTGGCACTCTGCCACAATGGCAATTTAGTCAATGCCGAACCCTTGCGCCGCCGTCTGGAAAATGATGGATCCATCTTCCAGTCCACTAGTGACAGCGAGGTCATTTTGCACCTCATTGCCAAGTCCCGCTGCTCGACCATCGAAGAAGCTATCCAGGATTCCCTGCAGCAGGTGAGTGGAGCCTATTCCTTGATTTTTCTGACCCCGGATAAGATGATTGCGGTGCGGGATCCTCGGGGTTTTCGGCCTTTGTGTTTTGGCTGGTTGGATGGCTCTCCGGTCATTGGCTCTGAAACTTGCGCCTTTGATCTCATTGGCGCCAAGTTTGAGAGGGAAGTGGAACCAGGAGAGATGATTGTATTCTCCGATCAAGGTTGGGCGTGCCGCAGAATCTTCCCTGAGGTGAAGCCTTCTTTCTGCATCTTTGAGCATGTCTATTTCTCACGTCCGGATAGCGTCGTTTTCGGCCGTTCCGTTTACGAAAGCCGGTATTTATTAGGCAAATACCTCGCCATGGAACAACCCGCAGTAGCCGATATCGTCGTCCCCGTCCCTGATTCAGGAGTGACAGCTGCCATTGGATTCTCCAAAGAATCAGGGATTCCTTTTGAGTTCGGATTGATTCGGAATCACTATGTCGGCCGCACCTTCATCGAACCCAAGCAGGCCATCCGGCACTTTGGCGTCAAGATCAAACTGAATCCGGTAGCTGCCCTGATTCGAGGGAAACGGGTAGTGCTCGTGGATGACTCGATTGTTCGGGGTACGACCAGCCGGAAAATTGTCAAGATGGTTCGGGCTGCCGGCGCGACGGAGGTTCACGTGCGCATTAGCTGCCCGCCCACCAAGTCCCCCTGCTATTACGGAGTCGACACCCCAACCAAAAGAGAGCTCATCGGGTCCAGCCATTCGGTGGACGAGATCTGCAAATACATTGAGGCTGATTCACTGGGCTATTTGAGTCTTGAAGGAATGCTCAGTGCATGCGGCGACACCAGTGGCAAGGGGAATTACTGTACAGCTTGCTACACGGGGAAATATCCAGTCGAGTTTCCAAGAAATGGCCTCCTCGAAATTCCTCAAAAGACCCTGGTATGAACCCCCGCAGCCACCTGGACCAGTAGCCGTCGCATTTTACTTGAATTCGGATCGTGCAGGCGAATGAGGACGAGAGAGTCAATCAGTTATCGTGACGCCGGAGTGGATATTGACCGCGCCAATAGGGCCAAGAAGCGTATCCGGGTTCTAGCCCGGCGCACTATGACTCGCGGCGTTGTGACCGAGGTTGGAGGTTTCGGGGGTCTATTCCGACTGGACAAAAACAGGTTGGGTCGGCCCCTTCTGGTTGCCAGCGTAGATGGTGTCGGGACCAAGTTAAAGATTGCATTCGCCACGGGCATTCATCATACAGTGGGCAATGACCTGGTGGCTCACTGTGTCAATGACATCCTGGTACAAGGTGCAGCCCCCTTGTTTTTCATGGACTACATTGCTACCGGTGAACTGGTTCCGGAAATCATTGCCAAGGTTGTAGAAGGCGTAGCCGCGGGCTGCAGGGAGGCCGGTTGCGCTTTGCTGGGCGGCGAGACGGCTGAAATGCCCGGATTTTACCAGACCGGCGAGTATGATTTGGCAGGATTCATTGTTGGGATTGTGGACCGGTCAGAACTAATTGACGGCAGAAACATTCGGCCTGGGCATGTGATTCTCGGGTTGCCGTCTTCCGGGTTGCATACCAACGGCTATTCTTTGGCACGCAAATTGTTGCTGGAAACAGCTGGTTATAGCGTGGAGACGATCGTTCCGGAGCTGAAAAGGCCCGTGGGCGAGGTCCTGCTAGCTCCGCACTTGAATTACTTCGGGATTTTGAATCCCCTGATTCAACACCATTGGATCAAGGGCTTGGCTCACATTACCGGAGGAGGACTTACAGAGAATATTCCTCGCATTCTCCCGCGAAATTGTAAGGCGGTCATCAAGGTGGGCAGCTGGCCCGGCCTGCCCATTTTCGGGGTGCTGCAAAAACTTGGACAGATTGACGAAACCGAAATGCTGCGGACTTTTAATATGGGAATTGGAATGGTTGTTATCGTTTCTCGCACTAATCTGGCCGAAGTCGAGACCCATTTCCGCAAGCTAGCGCAGAAATACTACCTCATCGGAGAGATTCGCGCTGGCAAAGGGAAGGTTCTTTACGAATGAAAAAGCGACTGGGCCTCCTGCTGTCGGGGCGCGGCTCTAATTTTGAGGCAATTGCCGACCATATTGACCGGGGAGAACTGGACGCCGAAATTGCCGTTGTTGTCAGCAATGTCGACCAGGCCCCTGGACTGCAAAAGGCTCGCCAGCGCGGATTGGAAGCTATCTTCCTTGGTTCGAAGGGTGCGCCCAGGGAGGAGTATGATCGCCGTGTGGTTTCGGTCCTTAAGGAGAAGAGTGTGGATCTGGTTTGCCTTGCCGGGTTCATGCGTCTGTTGAGTCCAGTGCTTGTCCAGGCCTTTCCATACCGGATTTTGAACATCCACCCCGCCCTGCTGCCGGCCTTTCCCGGCCTGGAGGCCCAGAGGCAAGCCTTGGAGCATGGGGTCAAAGTTTCAGGCTGCACGGTGCACTTCGTGGATGAGGGCCTGGATTCCGGGCCGATTATCCTGCAGACGGTGGTCCCTGTACTGGACGACGATACCGAGGAAGCCCTCGCAGCACGAATCCTCAAGGAAGAACACAAGCTTTATTCACAGGCGATACATTTGGTTCTCGGGGGACAATTTCGAATTGAAGGTCGGCGTATCATCCGAACGCATCAGCTCCACCCGTACTAAGAAACCAAAGCCGCCATTGGACGGGGAGTTGCTGAAATTCCATTCCCGGTTGAAGCGCGATCTGCGAGGCTCAACGGGGACACACGTTGCTTGACCCAGTAATCGAGACTTGATGATTAAGAGATTGTCGTTAGGTGAACAACTGGAGTATCTCACTAAAGGTGCGGTCGAAACCATACGACTCGAGGAACTGAAGGCAAAGCTTGAACGGTTTGCCGGGACAGGTGTGCCTTTAAGAGTGAAGGCCGGATTCGATCCCACGGCTCCGGACATTCATCTCGGACATACAATCGTCATCCGGAAGCTCAAACACTTTCAAGACCTTGGACATACGGTCATCTTTCTGATTGGTGATTTCACCGGGTTGATTGGAGACCCCAGCGGCCGGAACGTTACCCGAAAACAGCTCAGTAAAGAGGAAATACTCGGGAACGCAGAAACCTACAAAGAACAGATATTCAAACTGCTGGATCCGGGAAAGACCGTCATCGATTTCAATAGTCGCTGGATGTCAGCCATGACCAGCGAGGACTTCGTTCGCCTTGCTTCACGTTACACGGTGGCGCGAATCTTAGAACGGGACGATTTCAGCAAGCGACTCGGGAACAACCAGCCAGTCGCTATTCACGAGATACTCTATCTACTGGTTCAAGCCTATGATTCGGTAGCTCTGCAGGCCGATGTGGAATTGGGAGGGACCGATCAGAAATTTAACTTACTAGTGGGTCGGGAAATTCAGAAAGAATACGGTCAGGAGCCGCAAGTGGTCATGACGACCCCGCTCATAGAGGGACTCGACGGGGTTCAGAAAATGTCAAAATCCCTTGGCAACTATGTCGGGATTGATATGCCTCCTCAGGAAATGTTTGGAAAAATCATGTCCATTTCTGACGAGCTCATGTTCCGCTATTACGAGTTATGCACCGACCTGACGCTAGGGGAGATCGACCAGCTTAGGGCCGACATTAAGTCCGGACGGCGGCATCCGAAAACTGTGAAAGCGGACCTGGCCAAGTTGATCGTCCGTGACTTCCATTCGGCTCAAGCCGCCGCGCAAGCGGAAGGAGAGTTCAACCGGATTTTTCAGCAGGGGATGATACCGGAAGAACTGGAAGAACGGCGCCTACCCGCCAGCCCTGAACGGGTTCGCCTGGCCAAACTGATTGCCAAGCTCGGGTTAGCCAGTTCGGTTGCCGAAGCCAGCCGCCTCATTGAACAGGAAGCTGTGACTTTGGGCAACGAGAGAGTCTCTAATGTAAAGGCGGAAATTGATCTTTCAAGAGCTGCTAGCTATATCCTGAAAGTCGGCAGGCGGCGGTTTCTGAGAATCACAATCGGCTGAGGGGGTTAATCTCATGCAATGTCCGCGTTGTGGCTTTGAACAAAGCGCGGAACGTCCAAACTGTGCAAAATGCGGGACCAGGCTGGAAGAGCCTCAACCCGAGGCTACTATCAAAGAGGCTGCGCAAGTCCAGCCGCCACCGGTGAGCCCTTCCAAGGATGAAGAGGACAAGATCCTTCGCGAACTCAAAGCGGCTCTGAGCGATGAAAGTGGCCAAACCTGGCCGTCTTTATTTCGTTCGAGGTGGATGTGGCCGGGACTGGCCCTTTTGTTGGGTATCCTTGCCTTCGGAAGTGTTCTCCATTTTCTCCTGAAGAAACAGCCGCTTCCCGTTCCATCTCCCCCGCCTCCCTCGGAGGTGGTTGCACCCATGCCCGTTTCTCCTCCGGTCGTCGATGAGGCTACCCGCATTACGGTTGGCAAGATGGCGGCTATTCTGGAAGCGATCCAAAAATACGAAGAGAACAAGAAGACCCTGCCGCTGTCCCTGCTCAGCATCAACAAAGGGTACTCTGAACCTGAAAGCCTGAGGGACGGCTGGGGTCAGAACCTGATTTACCTGGTTGACGTCACCAACAAAAATTTCATCCTGCAATCCTTAGGACCGGACGGTCGGCGGGGGAGTGCCGACGACTTGACGGTTAGCAGCGAAAACCGTGAAGCATGGCTCAAGGAGCATGAACAATCTGCAAATGAATGGCGCCTGGCCAGCCCCAACCTATATGCCCAGATGGTTTCCGTAGGGCCAACCGTAGAAGAATTGAAGAAGCTGGAGATGGCTAGGAAAACTGAAGCTCTTGAGAAAAAACGGAGGGAAGAGGCGCTACAGGTGGAACAGCGGAAAAAGGAAGCGGAACTGCACCGCCAGGAGGCGGCACGGCAAGAGGAGGAAAAGCGAAAGCAGGCCGAAGCCAGGAAGCGCGAAGAAGACCTCCGTCAGGCCAAGCTCCGGGAAGAGGCCCAGCGACAACAGGCCTTGCGGCAGGCCAGTGTCATTAATGATAACTTCATCGGGGGGCTTGCCCAATGGGATGCCCTCTCGACCTGGGAAGTGGAGAAGGAGAAAGAGTTCTCTGTCCTTCGGGTTCAGGGGCTCGGCTTTTTGAAAATGAGCCCCGCTTGGGACAATTACAAAGTTGAGTTTGACATCAGAGTGAACAAGGAATCCGCTGGTTGGGTCTTGCGAGCCCAGAATTCCAGCAATTTCTACCTGGTCAAACTAGGTTCCGAAAAAGCCAAAGCCGTCCCCAGAAATTCCCTGGTCAAATATATCTTCTCAGATGGCAAATACCTAAATTCGCTCAAGCGCGAAGATGCCCCCGGGGCGACCGATGTGATCCTGTTGCCCTTCAAGGTGCGCAACAAAGACTATTGTCATGTGATCATCTCTCTGAAGGGCACCAATATCTCTCACTCCATCAATGGGATCCAAGTCGATAGTTGGAACGACAGAACCATTGACCATGGACGTTTCGGCTTCAATGCCAGCAACATTGAAATGGCCAGCAACCGAAATTTCTCTCTCGAGCCTCTGAAGTAAGTCACAAGTTCAAGCGACGAGATTCAGCCGCGGTCTTGATTTCCCCTAATTCATGGCCTTCAAAATTCCCAGCAAGAACGTCCAGAATTTCTCCACGGTATCGATATAAATCACCTCATCGGGCGAATGGACTCCGCGAAGAGTAGGGCCGAAGGACAGCATATCCATTCCGGGAAATCTCTCCCCGATGATGCCGCACTCCAGTCCGGCATGCACGGCTTTGACTTCCGGTTCCTTGCCAAACAGGACTCGATAAGTATCTCTCGCCACTTTCAAAATGGGAGAATTCATATTGGGCTTCCAGCCGGGATAGCCGTCGGTGCTCTCAACCTTGGCCCTCCCCAGCTCAAAGACAGCCTTGACCGACTGGCAAATTTCATCAATTTCGGATGCAACAGAACTTCGCTGGCTGGTTGTCACAACCACCTGCTTCTGTTCAGTCCGGACAACAGCCAGATTGGTGGAAGTCTCGACCAGCCAGGAAATATCAGCGCTCATCTTGGTTACCCCATGGGGCATCGCCGAGAGAGTCTGAAGGATCCTTTTCTGTAAGGGCTTTGGCAGAACTCTGCCTTTCCTGGTCGAGCCACCCTCAGCTAGCGAAATGACAAGGTCTGGTTCCACCGAGGGAATCTCCGCCCTGATCATCTCATTGCATCTACCAACGACCTCCCGCGCTTGAGCGAGTTTCTTCTTGGGTAGGAAGATGAGGGCCTCTGCCTCCCGCGGGATGGCATTGCTTTTGTTCCCTCCGTTAATCAACGACACACTTGCACTCAATTCTGACAAGGCCATCAAGACCCTGTTCAAGATCTTGATGGAATTTCCTCGTCCCTTGTCAATTTCCACCCCGGAATGTCCGCCTCGAAGGCCTTTGACCCAGACGGTCTGGGCAACTGTTTTTGCAGGAGCTTTCTCAAAATCGACCTGCCACAACCCCGTAGTGTTCCTCCCTCCGGCACACCCTACATAAAGCTCTCCCTCATCTTCTGAGTCCAGATTGAGGAGAGTCCGGCTTTCCAGAAAATCGAGCTCGAGATTTCCGGCGCCGGTCAGGCCCGTTTCCTCGTCTACTGTAAAAAGCAACTCGAGAGGCCCATGTTCAATATTCGGACTTTCCATAATCGCCAGATTGGCGGCTACCGCGATCCCGTTGTCTGCACCCAACGTGGTGCCATTTGCCATCAGGGCATTGTCCTTGCGAACCAGTTCGATGGGGTCCTTGGAAAAATCGTGAACCTTGTCGGAATTTTTCTCACAAACCATGTCAAGATGGCCCTGTAATGCAAGGCTCCGAAAATTCTCTTTTCCAGGCGTAGCCGGTTTTTTGACCACAACATTTCCATGCGCATCCTGCTTGGCCGCCAGACCCAGACGCTTGGCCGTATCCAGGATGTATTGGGCGACCGCCGCTTCATTCTTGGAACAGCGGGGGATGCGGGCAATTGCTGCAAAATGCTTCCAGACAAGTTCCGGCTTCAATCCTTCAATGGCAGTAGACATTTTTCTCTCCCTTAATCTAAGCGATCATCAACAAGTAACGAACGGCGGTATCATCACAATGAGGGCTTGATCCCCCAAGCCAATCACAGCTGTGAAATCCAATAGGATCTCAATCGTCCTCGTTCTCGTCGTCGTACTCAGAAGGATCCTTGTCGAGGACGAGGACGATTTTCATGAAAGTGCAACATGACCTGTTTAGGTCACCACGGTCGATGAAAATGACATCCAGCCCACGAAGTGGACGAAGGAGAGTAGCCCAGGGCGTCGCGGTCGGCAGTCGCCTGCCGGCTCCTGCTTCTCGCCCGCTGTGCCCTGGGCTATTTTCTTATGGCCCTTCAGGCCATTTTCATAAGGGTCATCTCCAGTTGAACGTTTAAGGCCCTCTGGGGTGATTAAGACATGAAAACATCACGGATGCCAGAATCAGACCACTGCACTAGGAGGCGCAGGCTCATCGGGCTTCCCGGCGTTCTGAAGTGGAATTCGAATTAGAATCCACCCGATAATACCGAACATGACTAAACTGGTCAGAAATGACGGATGCTCAAAGATGGCGAAGAGCCGGATATTCGAGAAAGCCAGGGCCGCGAAAAGCAGGCCAATCAAGGCTTCTCCGGCAATCAGCCCGGAAGCCAGTAGCACTCCCGTATTCTCCACCCGTGCTTTCTGAGCGTCATTGAAGCTGAATCTCAGGCTAAACCGATCCACTACTCCTTTGATTAATCCACCGACAAAGATCGCAAAGGTTGTCTCGAGAGGCAGGTACATCCCAACGCTGACGAGCATAGGACTTCGGACTTGCATCAGAATGAATCCTGCTCCCAACAGCATCCCCACAATGATGAGCGGCCAAGCCATCTGTCCCCCCACGATCCCCTGGGAAAGCAAAGCCATCAGGCTGGCTTGGGGAGCCGGGAGGTTTCTACCTCCAAATCCTGTCCCGCCTGTGTTGATATCGCCCTGGTGCAATACTACAAGAGGCAGAAACATGATGACCGACGCTAAACCAACCCCCACGAGGTCGCCAGCCTGCATTTTCCACGGGGTCCCGCCAAGGATGTGACCGACTTTAAGATCCTGGAGCATCTCACCGGCGACCGCCGAAGAAACGCAGACTACACTGGCAACTCCCAGCACGGCAGCCACTCCCGTAGTGCCTTTAGTGCCCAGAGCCACCATGAGCAGGGCAGCCACCAGCAGGGTCGAAAGTGTGAGACCACTGATGGGGTTATTGCTGGAGCCAATAATTCCCACAAGATATCCGGATACTGCGGCAAAGAAGAATCCTGCCAAGACCATGACCACGGTGGCAACCAGTGCGGCTGTAGTGTCCTTGGCAAAATGTTTGTAGATCACGAAAGTCGCGATTGCCATCAGCGCCATTCCAGTCATGATCCACTTGAAACTGATGTCCTGCTCCGTTCGAATTAAAACGTATTCTCCGGTCGCTGCCTTCTTGACGTCCCCAACTGATCGCCTAATGCCTGTCATTAGGCTATTTCTCATTCGGAAAAGCGTATAGCCAGCCGAGACCAGCATCCCGCCAATGGCAATCGGGCGGACAATGAACTTCCAGACATTATTAGCCATCGCAATCCAGGAAGCATCATCCGTCGGCGCTCCCGTCTGGAGTAATGTGGGACCCAGGAAATAAGTGATGATTGGGACAAGCAGGCCCCAGGCAAGGACTCCTCCGCTGAAATTCA
>JBGOTQ010000123.1:0-18927 GCA_041476565.1 Terriglobia bacterium
CAGGGGTTCCAGAAATCCCGCGTCCCTGCCGGGACGCCAGGAAATTCAGGGAGACGTTAATGGACCAGTGACGGCACACCTCGTCCAGCGTGGTGGACTCGGTGCTTGTCACTGGCTACTCTCCGGGGTCCCTCTGGGACCAGTCGCGCTTTGAATTGCACCCGATACCTCCTCGAAGAAAATCCGCTGTCCGGATCTCCCAGTTACAGCCTGGTCGAGGATTGGTTATGCACGCGTTGATTCGTCATTTTCAGAGAAACGCTCAGACTGGACTACAATTCTGGCCGCTTGCGTGATCCAGTTGACTCACTCGTGGTCTAACTCCAACTGCCGCGGCTCATTTCCGATGGGAAGAAAAGGCTTAAACTTCATGTAAAGATCCTCCAACTTCCCTTTGTAATGGGGGACGTTTTCATCCGGATGTGCGGGATCCCATTGGCTCACCAGTTTGCAGTTTTCAAATACTCTGACATTCTTCTTGGTCCCGGTCACGTAGTATGAGATCTGATCGCCCGGCTGGAGTTCTTTTTCCGCTCGAAGCGCTAGTTCATAGAGAGCAGAAGCATTGCGTTTTTTGTCCTTGACCTTCTGCTGGTAGCTAGCGAGGGATTCGGAGATTGCCTCAGTCTTGCAGAGATAGGAGATATCAAATTCGTGTCTCTCGATTCTTGAAAGATACTTTTGATAAAGCGCATGAATCTTGTCGGTTTCGCCTTTGAGAAGAAGATAAATAAGTTCCCGCAGAAATACTCTTTGAATCTTCTCCAGTCCACGCGATCGCAACCCTGAACCCTTGATCGTGAGTTTGTCTTCATAATCCAAGAGAGCATAGTTCTTCATCTTGTAACTCAACATCGCCTTGTATCGTCCATCGAATTCCACCTCAATGCCGGAAGGAAGGGTCTGAGCCAGTTCCGCAATCAGTGCCATCTCTGCCTCCCGCCCCACTCTTCCAGGAGGCGGAATAAAATAGATTCCATCCGTGTCGATCTCAATTACCTGGCAGCCCTGCTGGCTGAGCCAATCGATCATCTGCTTTAGAAGTTGGCGGCCTATGTCAGTGATCTCCCCTGCAATTCGAAAATCTGCAAAATTAGAGAAGGGGGTTCCGAGGTACCCATAAAATGAGTTGATCAAAATCTTAAAAGCGGTTTGGAGAGCTTGAAAGTAGGCCCGTTCCTCCTTGCTGGGCGCCTGCTGGGAAAGCCGCTTGGCATCGATCCGAAAGGTCCGTAGGTCGCGTAACAAGGGAAGGAAAATGTCTAGTGTGTCCGTGGGGGGTCTTAACTCTCTCGAAAGCATGATAGAGGGGTAAAGTGAAGTGACGTCGCAATGCACAACATTGTTGACAACCCCTTCCATAAAGATATCGGTGTAACCCCCAGCAAACTCCTTGCTCACTATGGGCGGAGCCGGAAGGGAGTGATGCTGGCGCAAGTATTCGCGGATAAAAAGGGAATTAATCTTTGTGGCATTCCCCCGGACAATCGTGTTCTGAAAACTGTAAGGAAAGATCTGGGCCTGGATGAAATAGCTCTGACTGAGGAGGTCTGATAGGCGCCGCGTCTCACGGACGTCATCAAGAGCATAACGGTAAAGGGTCTCAGGAGCTTCATCATAAATGCGACTGATCTGGCTTCCCTCCACATAGACGCGATCCGGGTCAGCCAGATTGAAGTGTTTGGCCATTTCTTTGAGGTTCAGGCTCTCGAGTTCTCGGCTGGAGACGTCGTAAAACTGAGAGAGTATCCAGGTGTCTACGACATGGCGACCCTGAATCTCCCACTTGGTGTAATCAATGGTCCGCTCTGCGATCATCAGCCGTGAGTCGTAATGCCTTGTCTCGCTGCCGTCTCTGCCCCACCCCAGGGAAATACCATGACGCTCGGCGCGAGTCTTGATGTAGTTCAAATCGAAATTAAAAATGTTGTGCCCTTCAATAACGTCCGGATCTCGCTCTTGAATGATCCGGTTCAACCGTTCCAGCATTTCCGGTTCGGTTGTTTCCTTGCCCCACAGGACTGTTTCCCAACCTGAAGTGTCACACAGGGCAATGGCGATAACCCGGTCTTGCTCGCGATTAGGATTTGAAAACTCAAACCCGGCAGCGGTGTAAGTCTCGATGTCCAATTGGAGACGTCTCAGGCTGCTGAACGAGAGTTCGCGAAACAAGGTCTGCCCGGTGGCCAGTAGGTGCTGGTGAATTGGATCGCTGAGGAAGAGGTAAGGCGAGCCTCTATCCGAAGGGGTCTTTCCTGTCAACTTCTGCAGGTACTTCCTGGCGTTGTGGATATCCTTCCAAGAGCTAAACGTTGCCAGAAATCGATAGAAGAGATCTCCTGACAACGGAATGATTTCAACATCCACTTTAAAATCCTTCAACAGATCCGCCTGGCGAACCCACAGGCTGGGGCGGAAATCCTGCAACTCGGAAACAATCCCGCCATTCACCCTGCGGTACAGCCGGATGTGCCGGTCGCCTTCGAGTTCCAACGACACAATTCCCGCCATCGGATTCCAGCCAAAAAGAAGTTGGTTCTCAGTAAAGGAAATATTCATTGGTTGTTACAGGTCGCCCGACTATTATAAATTTTCACCTAACGGAATTGCAGGTGAATTCGAAAAAGGCAAGGACCATGATCCAGGATTCTGGAACCGGCACCCTCGTTCCCCTGAGGGACTCTCCGCAACGTTGGTGGCTGACGGCACTGCTGGTCACCGCGATGATTGTTTGTTACGCGCAGCGAGGAACCCTCTCGGTGGCAGCCCCGTTCATGATTAAAGAATTGAATCTTTCGACGTCCGCCATGGGAATTCTCCTGTCGGCGTTCTTTTGGTCCTATTCTCTCATGCAAATGCCGGCAGGATGGCTCGTCGATCGCTATGGGGTTAAGTGGTCGTACGCGCTGGGTTATGCCTTCTGGTCTGTGGCTTCAGCGCTGACGGGCTTTGCCCACAGTCTGGTCAGTCTCATCGGTCTGCGCATATTTCTGGGACTCGGCCAATCTGTTGCCTTCCCGGCCAGTACCCGTGCTGTGGCCCTCTGGTTTCGCGATACTGAACGAGGGACAGTGACTGCCTGTTATTTGACCGGGGTTCGCCTGGGACAAGCGTTGGTTGCAGCTTTTGGGGCCTTCTATCTGGTCAAAGGCGGGTTAAAGATGTTCTTTCTTGTGACCGGAATCATCCCCCTACTTTGGACTTTTTTCTGGTACCGGTTCATGAATAAGTGGGAAGCAAACCCTATCCTGAACCCAGCAAAAACCGAAGAGAGGCAATCCGGAGGGCGCACTTCATTCATCCAGAGTCTGAAGCTGCTGAAGCAACGCAGTGTATTAGGGATCTTCCTTGGGTTCTTTGCCTATGATTATGCCTGGTTTGTGTATGTCACCTGGCTGCCGGGTTACCTGGTCATGGAACGAAAGTTTAGCATCAGGGAAATGGGGATCTACAGTTCGATTCCATACGTAGCCATGTCAGCGATTATCCTGGCCTCAGGCCTACTGAGTGACTGGCTCATTCGCCAAGGTCAATCAGAAATACGTGTGCGGAAAACGCTTATTACTTTGGGACTGATCATCGGCTGCCTGATTGTCCCCGCGGGCTTTGTGGAAGATAAATCGACAGCCGTCTGGCTACTGACGATTTCTCTTTGCGGACTTGGAATTTGCTCTCCCAACACCTGGACCCTGACCCAAGCGGTCTGCTCCAGGAGTATTGTAGGCACCGTTTCCGGAATTCAAAACTTCGGTGGGAACCTGGGCGGCATTCTTGCACCTGCACTGACCGGCTTTATCGCTCAAACTACGAAGTCGTTCTCGCTGGCCCTGGGTCTGACCGGCGTCATTCTGGTGGCCGGCATCTTATCTTACTGCTTTCTAATTTCATGCAAAATTGACAATCCGTAGGGTATGAGTGGAGCAGTCACTCCGGCCACAACCAGCTTTTACTCTTGAATCCCGGAGATCCCAATTTAGAGGGCGTTTTCAGATCCACGTTCGACATATCCCTGAAACTACACGTTCCCGCGCAGGTAGTCATAAAACCTCCGGCAAAGCCGGAGGCTTGAATTTGTGAACGCTTAAAGCGGTCCCTCTGAATTGACCTGCTTGAGCTCCGGAGGAGCGTGCTGTTTGTAGCAGGGTCTCTTCTTTTTTTCTTCAGCTCCGTTAGGAGCGTCCTGTCCCTGTGAGGGTCTTCCTCTACAGGTCACTCCTCCGGAGTTGCATCAACAAAAAAAGCACTCTTTCTCTACAAACAGGCCGCTCCTGACGGAGCTGTCTTGCCCGGCGGGGGAACCTCCATGACAAATCCTGCAAAAGTCGAACTTCTGGAGTCCCCCGGCAGAGCCGGGGGTTTACCTAAATGCAATCAGTATTGGGACTACAGTTTACGGATAGGAGGGTTCGTCGCAGGAATTGCTGAACGCCGTGTACCTGGCATTCCTAAACTGCAGGAAGGATTTCCAGGTTTCCCGAAATATCCGCGTTCGTTTAGTGCGGAATGGAAACACCTGCTCATCGTACAGTCACGAGATGTCTCTGATGTAGTAATTCCTGCTGTTGGCGGAGGAGAACTCGATCCAGGAATAATCGGACGCGAGCTGCCTGCAGATTGGCCTGACGGACTCTCTCAACCAAGTCGTACTTGGGCTGGTCAGTCACATCCACCAACCCGAAGGCATAATCCTCGCCGTAAACCAGATCCGGGCCTTGGCCAGGACCTCGACCGCTCACTGGCTCGTCCCGGTATTGAAACCAGCTGACACCGACACAATAGGGATTCTGGCTCGCATCTTCGAGCCAGTTGGAGTAGAGCCGACCGGCATCCGCGTCGTCCAGGGCGTTCGCTGCCGCGTAAGCCCGGAATCCGCGCTCCAAATTGTATGTGGGTGGGAATGAAAACTCGCCAAGGAAAACTGGTTTGTCGGTCTTCCGGATCAGCCTGTTCATCCAGTCGTCCGCGAATGACGGACTGTAGCGGTCATAGCCTATGACATCACAGTAATCCGCAATCAATTGCCAGTCCGTCTCGTTCTCCCACCAGCCGGGAACAATCCAGAAACCAAAGTAAAGATGGTTTGGGTCCAAATCCTTGAAGGTCCGGTAGAGAAAGCCATAGTACTGGCGAGCGAAGTATTGGCGTAAAGCTTCGATGTCGGCTTGTGGCGGCGTGGGAGTGCTCGAGTAGACAGCGTCGACCGTTGTTGCGCTGATTTTCCAGGCTGCTGCCAGGGTGGAGACGTTTTTGTTGTACAGACTCACCAGAGCTTCATCCACCAAAGCCCTTTTCGCGGGAATTGCGGATGAGAGCGCCAGCATGTTCTTGATCTCCCCAGCCGTGATGATGTCGTCATATTCATTGTGAAACGACCAGCCTAAGACGAGGGGATCATTGAGGCGCGGGGTAACCTGAGCCGCCAGATCCGACCGCAACTCAGCTTGAACCTCCGGACTGAAAATGTCTGGATGTCTGTCGAGATTCGGCACACTCCAGGTATACAGGACCGGGATAATGGGCAAATTGCCCGTATCATCCGACCACTTGCCAAATCCGGAGAATCCCCAGGCTTTCATTCGCTGCACAGAGAGGTTGTTGGCCTTGGTGATCCAATCTTCTCCATACTTTCGGATCATATTCACAGCATGGAAGGCAACATCTTCCGTCCCATCCGTTTGCCCCCAGGAATTAAGTCCCCACGCAAAGTCCCAAGGAGGAGTCTTGAGGGGGAGTTCCTCGAACATCCAGGTGCGTCCGGTCACCGGAGTGCGGTCCCAATTCAGCGCCGGTGCATCGGACAAAGCGATATAGAAGCATGGATTCCCGAGAGGCGTGATCAGCCACCATACTCCGTTTTGTCGGGCCAAGTGGTAGAAACCTGTGGCCTGCTCCTGCCAGCCTGCAGACATGACTCCCCCGTAAGTGTCAAATCCGCTCGAGACACCCCACTTTAGGAGTTTCTCTTGTTCGAGATCTGCTGCAGCAGCCAGATCGGCATCACTCTTGACCTTTCCAAGCCAGTCGCCATACTTGCTCTGGCCGTAGCGATCGACATAGGGTACATAGCTTCGCGGATCGGGCGTCCGGATCATCCGGAAAACGGCGGTAACAGTCAGAGTCCGGTTCTGGGCCGTCGCCCAAGGCACATTCGCCGAAGACTGGGACGCCAGGAGAATCAAGGGAATTGGGCGTTCGAATTGTAGATTGAGGCTTCTGCCATCGCTCGACGTGACAGCGAGACTTTTCTGGATGGCCAGATACTCGGCCTGGCTGTTTGCCCAGTCGGGAACCCAATTGGCATTCAAGTCAACATCGTTCTTGGGCAGCAAGCTACTCTCGCCCTGGTCTACAAGCTGGCCATCAATGGTTAAGTCAGAGGAGCCGGGACGGATCATGGCCGTGATGGTGTAGTCGTGATCGGTCTGCCAGTTCCGGCTATGCTCCAAAAACCGCCATTCCTTCCCGTCTCCGACTCCAAGAAAAACCTTAGCCCCTTCCACCGTGCAGGGACTGCCGTCCGGGACCTCATTCTCCAGACTCAGGTAGAAACCGGTTTGGCTTTCCCAATCGTATTGGGCGGCAAAATACAGCCTGCAGGATGCTCCCCAAGCTGGCAAGGAAAAGGCCACAAGCAGAAGTGCGACAAGACTGGCCCGCTTTGAATTGGAAAGTTCAGTCCCAGTGTTCATGGATCCCTCAACAAAAAGGGAATGAGTTTTCGATGAATCGGCAGCTAATCAGTTCGTGCGAAGGACTGCCTCAATACGGCTTTTGAGCGAAGGAAGTTCATTTTCAACGGTGTGCCAGACATTCGCCGGATTGACACCAAAGTTGTCATGAAGCAGGATATGGCGCATGGCAATGATCTGTTTCCACGGTATTTCGCGATGATTGGCCCGCAAGGTTTCGGAAGATCGAGAAGCTGCCTCCCCGATGATTTGGAGCTGATGGACAATCCAGGTTTGGACTAATTCATTGGCTAGGAACTCTGCCTGACCCCGACGGGAGTATTTTTCTACATTTTCAATCGAGGTCAAGATATCCCGCAACAGAACTGGGTCACCACTCATAGCGGCACCGCCTCTCCATTAAGACGCGAGTCAGAACAATGGGGCATAAACCATTCTCCGAATCAATATCCACCAGACATGGATTCGATATTCATATCAGAACAATAGCAAATGATTAAACCGGATTCAATCTTCCCGCCTCGCAGGGGTGCGGTTAAAAGTGGCGGCAGAAAGGACTGAAGACGTCCTGAAAGGACGAAAGAGATTAGCCAGGGGTTGAGCGGCGACAACGTTCGCCGCGATACCCCTGGGAACGGATTCCCATTCTTCGTCGTTCTTTTGCCGTGCGGGCGTGGGCCGCCACCCCACCCCAGCACGGGTGGAATCGTTATAGGGGTAATTGACCCAGGGCGGCGCTCGTGACAAACACTCGCTCTGCCCTGGGCTGAGCTATTCTGGCCTCTCAGGCCAGGCTTTCGATGCTGCTCCTCTGCCCGCCACTTTTGAATGCACCCGCCCAACAGCCCGCTTGGATTTGTGTAAAAGCTGGAGTTCAAAAACTGGAGATTGACTGGGACCTTCGAAAGATTGCATTCAAGATCGGGAGCCTGATATTGTGTGATGGGTTAATACTCGGGCAAAGTGATGGGCAACGAATTCAAAAAGGCGTTTCTGATAGCTTGCAGGTATGCGAGAAAGGAGTGTCCGCATGAAAAAAAGGATTCTTGCTCTATTCAGTTTTTTGGTTCTAGTTTGGCTGCAGCCTTCATACGTTAGTCCTGCCCAACTGGGACATGATCCTGTGTACCCGGGAGTGACCGTAGACGCTTCTTATTCCTACCACATGTCCGGGCAAACCGACCGGGTCAAAGGGTTTCTGATTAAAATCGATGATGTCCAGTCACTCAAGAATCCCGGGCTGGTGTTTCTGGCGAGTGGTATCGAGTACCCTGGAGAAGCTCTTTTGAAAGTCAACGGCAAAGACTATCCCGTTCCCCCTTTGGAGGGCGACTTCAGTGGGAAAGCTAAACCTCAGGAGACCGAGACTTCAGGTAAGACGGGTTTCTACGTTTACGAGCGAAGTGGAGACGACGTTGTCGCTAAAATTGAGGTCCCCCTGAAGGTTAGTGACTTGAAAGACGGTATTAACGAGGTGGAATTCTTCAGAAGTCCAGGCAGTGACGGATTTGATATTCCCACTGTGCAAGTGGGGTCCATCACTCAAATCGGGCCGACAGTGGTGGGGCAAACATACCACTTGCTATCACGGGGGCGGCCGGCCACAATCCGGGATTTCGATGCCGTTCTCAATATCAAACCTGAAGAGCGCCGCCACGTCGAGGATATTCCCGCTTGGGCAAGGCGAGGCATGGTGAATTACTACCGGGCAGGTCTTCCCTCTGACCAGCTCGATCGGATGTTTAAGATGTTCGAAGAAGCCCACGTCAACCTGGTGGCGACTCACGTTCCTCGACAAACGGACGGTGAGGCCTACCGGCGTGCCACAGCCTTCATTGACCGCTGCCATGCCAAGGGCATCCACGTGGCAGGTTTCAATTCACTGGGGAGTGTTCCGCTGCGGGAGGCGCTGATGAATCCGATCGCAGAGAACTGGGTGGCCCGAGACGAATACGGAAACAGACTCTGGCAAGTGCCAAATTCAAGTTTTGCCGCGGACATTTCCAACAAGAGCTACCGGCAGTCCGTAATCGACTATGCTGCGATTCAAATTGATGCCGGAGTGGATGAGCTGTACTACGATTATGCTCTCGGTGGCACCGGAGACGTTCGGACCCTCTTCGCAGAAATCCGCCAGATAGGGAAACAAAAGGGCAAGAATATCTCGATCTTCGGAAACTGCAAGGGCAACATCCTGGTCGATGAGGTCGCCGACCTGGTCAAGACCGAAGGGACTGAGGAAGCCGGAGTTTGGGATGGCAAGTGGGTGCACAATATGCCCCAGGCGCGCTTCTACTACGCTGCCGGTGACGGTGTAAAGCGGTACGAGAGCAAATACGAAGGCGCCGATCCCGGCGTACCCGCTCCCGGCGCCCATGACGTGCGGGAAGGGATGAAGTGCGGGTGGAAGAAACCCATTGCTGAGGCCTCAGCCTTCCAGTCTGAGTTTGCCATTGCCGAGGCGTCCGACAAGCTCCTGGGGGGGTGGATCCACCAGAACCATCCCCTGGCAGTCCAGTCCTGGAAAGATATCTGCACGTACTTCGGCTTCCGGGACGAGAATCGACCCTTGTACACAGATGTATCGACTGTAAGCAAGGTCGGTGTCCTGGCGCCTCCGCTGATCCCCAGCTTCGAAGTGTCTCTCACACGCGAGAGCCTGTATAGAGCCCTGGCGGAGATGAACATCATGTACGAGGTGTTGCTGCTGCATCGGATCTCGACTGAAATGCTCTCCCACTACAAGGCCATCATCGTCACAGATATTCCTTGGATGGAGGCCAGCCAGTTCGCTGCCATCGAGGCTTACAGGAAGGCGGGCGGTAAGCTCTATACCATAGGCAGTGCGAAGAGGATTCGCGACTTGTCGGATGTGGTCGCGCCGGGGGATCTTTTCGGCAGACTCGCGGAACCGTCAGTCCGACAAGAGCTGCTCGAATCGCTCCGTCGCCTGGAGGGCGAGCCTCTTGTGACGGTGGAGGGAGCCCGCTATGTGGCAGCCAATCTGGTTAGGAAAGAGAACCCGAAGCAGTTCATTCTCCATCTTGTTAACTATGACACGCCCGTGCAGAACCTGAAAGTAAAGGTCAACCTCGACGGAGTTGCCGACGCAATTAATGGAGGAAGCCTGCGCCTCTATTCGCCGGATTCCGTTCCCAAAACAGTGAATGTGATAAAGGCCAGCGGCAAGATAGTGGAGTTTCAGGTGCCTGTGCTAGAGGTGTATGACGTCATCACCTTCAATTAGAGTCAATGAACGTCTGCTAGCGCGAAAACGCAATCAAAAATGGACCGTCGAACTTTCCTGCAAGGTGTTATCGGGAGTGCAGCTTCCGCACCCGCACCGGGGCTCGTTCCGCGTATCCTCGGACCCGCGACCCGAAAAATGATCGGCATACAAATGAGTGTAGCGCCGTTGGCTGAGCCGGATTTCCAGCGGACGCTCGACACTATTCAGGAAAGGGCCTGCGTAAACACTCTGTTCGTATTTATCTTCACATACGTGCGCGACTGGACGGGACTTGATGCATCCAGGTTCCGTGGCGGCAACTACGCGACCGTGCACCCGCAGTACTACAAAGACACGGCGCTGAGACCCGAGGACACACGCGCGACTGATTTCGGTGACCTCGACATACTGGCCAGGCTCTTGCCAGAAGCTCGGAAGCGAGGCATAAGGACCTTCTGCTGGGTACTCGAAGATAATGTGCTGCCGCAGGTTCCGAACATCGAGTCGCTTTGGGAGCGCGATCTCGATGGCCGTGTCGCTGGCGAATATCCGGGCGGGCCTTGTTACAACAACCCGAATTACCGGAACTTTCTGCTGGGACTCTTCGAGGACTACGTCAGAAGCTACGAGATCGACGGAGTGATGTGGGGCACTGAGCGCCAGGGTGCTCTCGGCAACGCGCTGGGGGCCTTTCATGAGGGCGCTGATACCGATCCTGGTCGAGTCACCTGCTTCTGTGAGTTCTGCGAGCGGAAGGCGAAAAGCCTAGGCATTGACTTTAAACGAACAAAACAGGGTTTCCGGGAGCTGGAGAAGTTCATCAGCTCCGGCCGAAATGGAAGGCGACCGATCGACGGGTACTATGTCACGTTCTGGAGGATACTGCTTCGCTATCCCGAGATTATGGCTTGGGAGATGTTTTGGACCGACAGCGTGCGGGAAACGCAGAACGCGATATACGGTTTGGTGAAGTCCGTGAATCCCGACCTGCAGGTGGGCTGGCATATTTGGCACAACAACTCGTTCAACCCCATCTATCGAGCCGAGCAGGACTACCGCGAACTATCCAAGTACTCGGATTTCCTCAAGCCGGTCCTTTACAACAACTGTGCCGGGGAAAGAATGGCATCGTTTATAGACAGCCTGAGCGCCAATCTGTATGGCGATCTGCCCAAACAGGCAGCGCTCGATTTCGAGTATCATGTCATGAACTACCGGGAGGATCAGTACGACAGTATCCGTCTCAAAGGGTTTTCCAGCAATTACGTTTATCGCGAGACCCAACGAGCGCTTCAGGTGGTGGCGGGCACGAAGACCCAGATCTGGCCGGGCATCGACATCGACGTCCCTACCGCTGCCGGCCACAGCAAGTGCACACCCGAAAGCGTGAAGGAAGCAGTGCTCGCCGGATTTCGCGCAGGGGCGCACGGCGTGCTGCTGTCGCGCAACTACACAGAAATGAACCCGGCGAACCTGACAGGTGCGGGTGACGCGGTTCGCGGCCTCGGCTTCGCATAATCCGGATTATTCGCGCTCACTCCTTCGGTCTCAGAAAGAATCGCCGCGACGGAGCGCGGCTCCCACCTTCAAATCTGCCGGGTGGCGCAGACATCTCTGGCTGCCAACTCAGCGTAAGAAACACCACCTGTTGTCCGATTAGCAGGTAAGGATACCTGGGCCCCCAGGCAGTTTCAAGCGAGAGGGACCGGGCTGCCTTCTTTAGGGCCATCATAAGGGCAGCCCGACCCTGGGTTCAACCATTCTCAGTAAGTGAAGCGAAAGCCAATCTGACCACGACGGGGACTGTTCGCCATCGAGCTGATCAGGCCGAAGTCGTCGGCCCCATAGAAATAACCCGGACGGCCGAATCGGGGCGTATTTGTGAAGTTGAAAAATTCCGCGTGGAATTCGAGCTGCATCTTTTCGCGGATTTTGAAGCTCTTGAACATCGAAAAGTCCCAGTTCCGGATGCCCTGGGTGCGAGCGTTGTCGAAGTAGCGAGGTGCGTTGCCGGGAATTTGGTCACCTGGGTCCGAAAAGGCCGCGTCGTTGAAAAAGTTCCCGTTTCCGTCAACCACATCCTGAATGCTCGCTCCCCGTGGATTACCCGAAACATTGGGGCGCTGGGCGCCGTCCTGCAGCCGGTTGAAATCATTCCTCACGCCAACAGGATTGCCAGACTGGAAAGTCACGAAGCTGTTCGCCTTCCACCCGCCGACAGCGTAATCCAAGGCTCGCGACATATTGGTGCCAAAATGCTTGCCACGGCCGAAAGGCAGTTCATAACTGAGAGCGACCACAAAGCGGTGCGGTGTATCGCTGAAACCGACGCCATATTCAGGGGTATGATTGGTGGGATCCTGAAGATTCCCGATGCCATTTGAATCGTCATTGAGCAGCCAGGCGTTGGATCCAAACGATGTGTCATCTTTCATCTTGGACCAAGTGTAGTTCCCGGTGAAGTTCAGGCCGTACGAATACCGCTTCTCAAAGCGGATCTGCAATGCGTTGTAGCGGGCGTTGGCGATGGGCCTGGCTATCCCTGCAAAGGCTCCATTGAACTGCGGGTAGGGCCGAAGCAGGTTCTTACGTGGAATTTCCGAGTCGTTATAGACCGAGTCCGGGGCATTATAGACCGCATCCGGCCCGTTGAAGAACGGTTGGAAGGGGTTGGGAACCAGTTCATTCAGGCCCTTTCTACCCCACGTCTCCCGGTCTGCCTTGGATACGAAGTTCTGACTCCGCACGGCGCTTCCCCAACCCCAAGCCAGGTGGTTGCTGCGGCTGGCAGAGTAATTGGCATCAATGAGAATGCCTCCGGGAAACTCCCTTTGCAGACCAATATTCCACTGGTAAATCTCGGCGTTACGAAAACCCTCATCGATGGTGCTGGTGTTGCTGTAGCCCCAGCGGGCCAATTTTCCATGCTGCGTTCCTTCCGGCCCGGAAACTCCGTCCGGAAAGAGGTTTGAAAGCGTGGCGTATCGGGTGATGCCGCCATCCTTCGAGAAGGTCGGATCATAGCGTTTATAGAACGCGGAACCGACATACTGATAGTTAGTAGCGGGATTGAGGCCATAGTACATCCCGGCGCCGGCCCGCAGGACGGTCTTGTCGTTCAATCGATAAGCGAACCCAAGTCGCGGACCCAGGTTGTTTCGGTCCGGATTGACGCTTCTCTGCTGGTCGGAAGCGAAGATGGTGGTTCCTTTGAGCCGGCCCAGCCCAGGAACATCCACTCCCGTGTCGCCGAAAAAGTCGGGCCACTGGAGCCGGTTGTAGCGCTCGACAAACGGAGTGCTCCATTCGTAGCGCAGGCCCATATTGACGGTCAGCTTCTGGTTGACTTTCCAGTCGTCCTGGATGAAGAAACCGGTGTCCTTGGATTTGTCAATCGTAGCGGGTTGCGCACCTTGGTCCCCCGACACCGGCCAGCCCAGCAACATGGAGGCAACCGAATTTCCCTGAGTGTCGACAGGGTTAAAGACGTCCTGCATTGTGGTCTCGCGACTGAAAGTGAAGTAACCCGTCGGTTGGTCAGGCTGGGAATAGGCCATGAGCGGGATCCGCTGCTCGCCCCCGAACTTGAGATTGTGCCCACGGAAGAACTTGGAAAACGACCCGGAGTAATTCCACTGGGTGTGCGCCTCCATGGTGTCGGCGCAACATTCTTCGGCCAGCGTTTGATAGCCATCCGCCTCGGTGATCGGGAACCGTTTGAGTCCATTGACCGAGGTTAGAATAGGATCGTAACCCACGGTCGTCGGGTCGTATTGCTGCATCGATCCGAGATCATGGTAGCGGTCCACTCCCAAACGCAGCGTCAGGAGGTCAGTCGGGCTCGGCATCCAGCTGTAGTCCAAAACCACATTTTGCGTGTTGTTCGTGTCCGTGATTCCATTGAGGAACAACTGAGCGCCATTAGCAGACTCAGAGTGGAAATTGCTATACCGGCCGGAGAGGCGCATTTTATCGTTCAGGTACTCATCGATCTTGATATCGAATTGGTGGCTGGGATTCGGGTTCACAAACTTCCCACTCCAGTTGTAACGCCCCGTGACGGGGTCCCCGGGCTGGTTCGGCTCCGGGTATAACTTCGCAGTATTGGCCCCGACCGGATCGAACAACTCGGAGGGGATCCGGTTGTTGAGGAAAGGGGCCCGTATCACGTTTCCGTCCGTGTCCGTGTGAGTGCTGAAGGGATTGAAAATCGTCTGAAGCGTTCCGTCATCATTGAAAGTTTGAGAAAAGTCCCCGGCTTTCTGCAAAGCTGTCGGGACGGTCGTCACTATTGTGGTCGGAGAGTTGTTTCGTGTGACCTCGAAATCCACGAAAAAGAAGGTCTGCTGCTTCTTGATGGGACCGCCGAGCGACGCTCCGTACTGGTCGCGCGCGTAGTCAGCCTTTCCCAGCCCGTCCCGATTGGAGAAGAAGTCGTTGGCATCGAATCGCGGCCGGCGAAAGAACCAGTAACCGCTACCGTGGAGATCGTTACTTCCTGACTTTGTAACGATATTGATCACAGTGCCGCCGTTGTTGCCATATTCGGCGGAAAAGCTGTTGTTCTGCAGCTTGAATTCCTGAACGAATTCTACCGTGGGCTGGTATTTGACAGTGCTATTCCCCCCTTCGCCGCCCTCGGGAGAACTGGAGAGGGCACCGTCCAGGCGTACATCTGCCGTGGCGTTGCGCTGTCCGTTGGAGACGAAGTTGGTGCCCCCCCAGGTATTGATCCCAGAGCCGGGCACTTCCGTGACTCCCGGCGCCAGGTAAGAGAGATTGACTATGCTCCGGTCCAGCAATGGCATATCGACAATGTACCGGTTGGTCACTTCGGTGCCCAGGGCCGCGGTCACCGAGTTCAGCAGCGGCGCGGTGGCTGAGATCTCCACGCTTGAACTGATCTCGCCCACGGTGAGGGCAAAGTCTAAGTCAACCTGCTGGCTGACGCGCAGGACAACGCCCGGCCGGATCGCCGTCTTGAAGCCCTGAGCCTCCACCTTGATGGTGTAGGAAGTGGGCTGCAGGGAAGGAAACAGGTAACGCCCTTGCTGGTCAGTTTTGACAGTTTCAGAAATCCGCGTGGCATCCGCAGTGATGGTTACTTTGGCCCCCGGTACCATCGCACCGGTGGCATCCTGGACGGTGCCTCGCACCTGGGCCGTAAACGTTGCTTGCCCGAAACTAAGCCTTGGAAGCGCCGCCCCCAAGAAAATAGCAGAGAAAAGTGCGAGCATTCCCAATGGAAAAATGACAACTCGATGTTGCATAAGCCAAGCTCCTTTCCCTCGTCCTTTGGGTTGCATATCCTGCCCTCCCTGGAACGAAATGAAATCAAGTCAACGTACACAACTAAACTACGAAATCCCTGCCCGGATATCGTGTCACATTCTCTACCCCGTGTCAAAAGCCGTCCCCAGCAGTCGGACGGTGCACTGGGAAGGAAGATCACCGTCGTCTCTGAAAATCCGGGGGAAGAGACGATGCACCTGAGGGCACCGACAGTGCATCATTGCAGGGGGCTGTTTGCTTCCGGTGAAGGAGAGAGGTGATAGTGGTTCCGGTCCCCTCCGCGCGGCGGCGACCCACGTGCCCCTATCACAGGCCGGAGAGCGGCCTCATAGTGAAAACTCGATTCTCAGGAATGGATTGTGGAGCGGTTATCCTGCACCAGCCTGGGGCATGGCATCTCGCAGGTATTTAGTCATGACCAATTCCCAGCCAAGATGCGTGTGGACAACCTGGGCATCGTCCATCAAGGATTGCAGGAGTTTGAGATTCCAGATTATCCGGGAAGATTTGCCCGGAGACTGCTCCTTGCCACCCGGCAGTTCGACTCGTACCTGGGCAATAAGACAGTCTTCTCCCGCCTGGAACCGCAGATGGATCCTGGCGTCCGGCGATTCGGCTAACTCTTTGGCATTGATGCAGGCCTCCATCACCGCCATACGGACCTGCCCCTTGGCCTTCTCGCCAAAGCTGATAATATCGGTCACCTGTTCCAAGGCCCGCACAGCCACCAGTTCGGTGTCGAGGCCGCACGGAATGGTTATTTCGAAAGTAGCAAGATCGGGATGCAGGATGCGCTCTTCACTCCTTGTGTTGGCAGGAAGAAGTCGGCTTTCGAGCAACTCAAATTGGAACAAATTGGAGGTCATGATCTCATGTGCATGAGCAAAACTCATGGCGGCCTGGTTGAGGCGGGAGCTCACAACCAGCCAGAGGCGCGGGTGGTCCAGGCGGTGTTCCTTAACAGATAACTGACACCGGTCGTAAAAATCCTGGATCTCATTCAAACCGACCGGATCGCGGTCCCTGTAATAGCCGGCCACCCATGCAGTTTCTGCGTCATCAGAATACCGGCCTCCCTCAAATCCACGTCCAATCAGCAGAACCCAGGGATAGCCCGCTGCGGAGACTGGTTTCACTTTCAAACGGCCCACCGACAGGACCTCAGGCAACAGGATTTGCTCCTGACTGGTCAGGAAAGCACTTAGACGTTGGGGTTCTTGAATTTGCTGCAAGGTCCCAGCCTGTTCAAAGTCCAAAAGACCCGCTGGGACCGAATGGCAATTCATCTGGCTGAGCAGTCGCTGCAACCTCTCCAACTGGCCGGCTTCCCGACGGAACTGCAGGGTCGTATGAAGCTGCTTCAGCAGGTCGATTGTGGTCTGGTATGTGGCCTTGGATCGTGGCAGCCCGTGCAGGGTGTGCTGAATGTTCCACTCGATCCAATTTCCTAAAACTCTGTCTCGAATGGGACTGACGGTTCCCAGGCTGGTTTCGATGAGGTTGACCTCGCCCAGTGCATCCAGAATGCGAACCGGGTCCCAGCCTTGGCCGGCTTCCTCACCCCGAAAATACTGCAAGGTCGAAAAGTTCAGGTTCCCACGGGAACAGGCTTGTAGAAGTTCCAGGGCTTTGATTCGTTCCAGAGAGTTCAGTCTGGCCGAGCTGAGGAGGCCGCCGAAATATACCTGGAGAGACCCTTCGGTCAATTCAGCCGCATAGACCTCGGCAAACTTGCGGAGAGACTGCAGATGAGCCCCGCCCCGTCTGGCCCCTAACACCATGGCCCGAATGTAAAAGGGTTGGCACTCCAGCTCTTCAATAATTGACAGGCTCAAATCCCTCTCCAGGGGAACATTGAACCGGTCACATAGGCCCTCCAATAGTTGGCAGGCCCCCTGGGTAGTCAACGGCTTCAGCGGGTAAACCTCGGCATTGCCCGGTATCTCGGTCGTCCTGAAAAGCCTCTGCAGAACTTGAGTGGAGGGAACCGAGATGACGTGGGGGGCTTGACGGGACTGAAGAGCAGTCAGGAAGTATCCGGTGAGTAAGGCCAATTCTTCTTCCAATTTGAGAGAGGAGACGTGATGGAAGTCGTCCACGATCACGAAGGCACACAAGCCTGTTTTTAGGGAGGTCGTCACCGGAAAATGGAGGGCCAGCTTCGCCATCAATTGCAGGTCTTTTTTTCGCAGGCTGGAATGGAAATGGTCCACCAATTCGACCAGCCAGGGATGCTTGCTTTCGTATGCCAGTTGGAAGACGGTGTTGAGGCTCAATTCTTCAGCTGACACCAACTGCGGGTCTCGCTTTAAGAAAGCCAGGAGCTGTAGCACGCCATGCAGGAAATACTCCCGGCAGAATGCCTCTCCCGAGGCTAATGATTTGGGGACCGAGTGATAGAATGGGACCACTCCGGGCTGTTCCAGGAACAGCCGGTTATAGACGCGCTTGAGGATTTCCGTTTTCCCGGACTTGCGGGGGCCGCTGAGGAATTGGCTGGGAGTCAGGGCCCGGGCCGCATCCAGCCCGGCGTGAAAAAGATTCTGGATATCGACATCCCTGGAAAAAAACTCCTCATCCGGCAATGTGTCTAGAACTTGATGAAGCGTTGGGGCAGTCAGCAATGGGTTATGAGATCGTCCTTATAAGATTAGATACCGGGTGTTACGCTCCTACCTTTCGTCTTGTCGAAAACCACCAGCCTGTTTTTCCCGCCGGTTTTAGCCATGAAAAGCGCCCGGTCGGCATTTCCGATTAATTCCTGGGCCCCACTTGCATCTCCTGGAAAAGACCCGATTCCCAGGCTGAGGGTCAGCTTGGCAGTCAGCTGAACAGACTGGTCTGGGAAGTATTGCCCGGCGATGCTGCTGCGTATCCTCTCCGCGATGACCTCGGCGGCAGATGCCGCGGTCATCGGCAAGAGGATGGAGAATTCTTCTCCTCCGTACCGAGCGGCAATGTCGATGTTTCTAAGAGACGCCCGAATCAGGTTGGCCGTCATCTTCAGAGCCTCATCACCCGCCCGTGTCCCATAGGAGTCGTTGTAGCGTTTGAAATCATCGAGATCCAACATAATAAACGACACCGTGTGGCCGTAGCGTCTGCCCCTCTCAATCTCCTCACTCAGTCGATCCAGCAGGAACTTGCGGTTGTGCAGTCCGGTGAGGGAGTCGGTGGTCGAATTCCTTGCGGCGTCTTCCATGCGCTGGCGAATCCCCGCCTTATCCAAAGCCATCGCCACATGACTCGATAAAGCTCCCATTCGCACCAGGTCTCGCTTCTCGAAGGGTCGTCCGTCCACTCGGTCAGAGATGTTCAATACGCCGACCCGTTGCGGTCCCGCATGGATGGGCATGCATAAAAAGGAGCCGGTCTTGTACCGGGAACGACGGTAGCCCTGGAAACGGGCATCGTTGGCCATATCCCTGACCAGCAAGGGGACTCCCTCCTGAAACACACGACCTGCAATACCCTCTCCAGGTCGGATTCTCAAACGTTCCACGATTTTCTCGTTGATTCCCTGGATGGCCTTGACGACCAGGCAGGCGGTACTTTCATCCAGCAACACTAATGACCCTTGTTCGGCCTGCATCACCTCCAGGATCTTCAACAGGATGCCCTGGTAGAAAGCCCTGGACACCGGCTGGGTCATGGCAGTCGCCAGCATTTCATCTAGAGCCGTCAGGATCGTCAAATGGTCCCGGACTTCCTGCCGGA
>JBGOTQ010000124.1:0-18894 GCA_041476565.1 Terriglobia bacterium
ATAAAAGTGCCGCCTGACCTTTTCAAGTTCACCACCGCCGATGAAAATGGCGGTCCTGGGGGGCGAGTGTGGGAGCCGATCGTGGGACCGCTGTCCCCCGAGCGGCGCCCATCTTCAACCCCGCATTTTGATGAGAGACCCTATTGCTCACTTGCCCAACCAGTGCGGCAAGAAGGTTGTTAAGGGAGGGATATAAGTGATCAACAACACTCCAACTAACAAGACCAAGAGCATTGGAACTACTGAACGATACACTTCCGGAAGGGGCTTATTGAATCGGTAAGATGACAAGAAAAGGTTCATACCGACAGGAGGTGTAAGATAGCCGAGTTCCAGGTTGGCCAGGAAGATGATCCCCAGATGAACCGGATCGATCCGATAGGCTTCGCCCAGAGGAACAATCAAGGGGACCACCACGACGATTGCTGAAAAAATGTCCATCAGGCAACCCACAACCAGGAGGAATAGATTCAGCAAAAGCAAAAAGAGCCAGGGAGAATGAATGGAGCTGGTCACCCATTCCATGCCTCGGGATGGAACTTGAGCAATGACCAGATAGCTGGTGAACCCCAGGGCAACTCCCAGGATGAGCAGGACTCCTCCCACCAAAAGGCCGCATTCTGTCATTACTCGAGGGGCATCCCGGCCCATGCGGAGATCACCGTAGATCAGCGTCTCCACGGCAAAAGCATAGAGAGCCGTTAAGGCCGCCGCTTCCACAGGCGTTGCGAATCCTCCCAGCAGGCCTCCTAGGGCCACCACTGGTAGCAGGAGTTCCCATTTAGCCGCCCAAAGGGCATCCCAGGCCTCTCTCCAATCGAACCTCCCCGCAACTGCTGGTTCCTTCGGCCCCTGTCGGATCCCGAGCCAGGCCGTGGCGACAACCAGCACGGTTCCGGGCAGGATTCCGCCCAGGAACATCTGTTCAATTGTCACTGCCGAAGACCTCTCCATTGTCGTCACTGTACCGGAAACAATGGCATAGAGAATAAGCGGAAGACAGGGTGGGAAGAGGAGCCCCAGCGAACCCGCTCCCGTCAGCAGGCCGAGAGCCGACTTTTCCGAATAGCGGGCTGCCAGCAGAACAG
The DNA here is from genome assembly GCA_041476565.1 of Terriglobia bacterium. Taxonomy (GTDB): domain Bacteria; phylum Acidobacteriota; class Terriglobia; order Versatilivoradales; family Versatilivoraceae; genus DATKMG01. Next base: position 1,089 of record JBGOTQ010000124.1, read on the forward strand.
GCATAAGCAATCCGCCCAGAGCCAGGATGGTCACTCCGGAGGCGCCAGTGAACGAGGTGAAAAAGGCGCAGACCAGCGTGGTCACAATGGCCGGTCCTCCGCGGAAGTGACCAAATATCGTTTGGAACACTCGAACGAGCCGCCGCGAAGCGCCTCCTTCGGCCAGGAAGTAACCGGCCAGGGTAAAAAGCGGGAGGGTCGGCAAGGTGGGATTGACCACAAGCCGATAGTGTTCAACAGGGACTGAGGCAATGGGCAGGCCTTCTCCCCAGAACAAAATTAAGGCCGCACCGCCAAGGGTAACAAAAACCGGAGCGCCGAGGGCGGTCGCAATCAGGAGGCAGAGGATGGCCGGAAGCACCATACTTTCGGGCGGAAAAGGCGAGTGCCAGCACAGGCTTGCCACTCCTATCGCCAGAAGGGCGCATAGAAGCCGGCCCTTCCAGTGATCCGAGGCCCTCCAGACTAACCGCGCTGCAATCACTCCGAACCCCAAGGGAATCAGCGCCTGAACCACCCAGCGCGAAATGTGATAAGTCAAAATTCCACCCGACTCGCGCTCGATCTTCACAAATTGCAAGCCCGCGACACAGAGGAATCCACTCACCGCCACTGCCACCGCGCTGCTCGAGACCTGGGCAACAGCTTTTGCCCGTCCCTTAAGAAACAGTGAGGCGGTAGACAGGGAAAGCAATCGTCCTTCACGGGCAGCCAGGGCTCCCCCAACCATTCCCACCATCAAAGTCAAGTGCTGGACAATAGTAGTCGATCCAGAAATGCCGGTCTTCAGGAGGCGCCGCAAGAGGATTTCAAGGATGGGAAGAATCCCCATTGCCGCAAGGGACAGGACTACCAGGAGATTTTCGGCTCGAGCCAGCGGGGAGGGTGCTATCTTTTCAGGAGAGAGGTGGCCACGAGATTCCAGGTTCATCTTCGAGAACCGGGATTGGATTTTCGGTATTGCTCCAGAAGGTCTTGCACCTGGTCAAACATGTCTGCAGGTACAATGCCCCCTCGAATTTTGGGATAAAGCTCCTCGGCCGTTTTTCGCCACTCCGCCTCAACCTGGGAATCCACCGAATGAACGTTCAGTCCGCGTTTTTTCATACTTTCCACTGACTGCTCCATGTCTAGACGGTACTTAACCTTGATTTGGAGGCCCGCTTCTTCCGCCGCGCTTAACAGAAATTCACGGGATGCTGTGGGGATGGAATCCCAGGACTTCCGTGTAACGACAGTTCCCCCTACAAGCGGTGCCCAGTTCAATTCCAACATGTGAGGGGCAGAGGAGTAAATTTGGCTAGCCAGGGCATAAAATGGCACCGAAGGGACCACGGTAATCAGACCGGTCTGCAAACTGGTTGGGATGTCAGCCGTTTCAAGGGGGACGGGTTGGTAGCCGGCAGCTTTCATAATATCGACCTGATGATTATCTCCCGACCAGACAAAGATTTTCATCTTCTTAAGGTCTGCAGGATGGACCATCGCCTGCTTGGAAAAGAACCGGACCCAGCCGGCGTCTCCCCAGAACAGGACCACAAAACCCTTTTCCAGGAAGCGCCTCTCCAGCATGGGGCGGAGTTTCTGCCTGACAAAATCGACTTCTTCCAAGTCCCGGAAAACCATGGGCATATTCTGCAGTGCGGTGACGGAGTCATCGATTTCTGCCAGGCCCACAACCGTGAGCATCGCCGATTGAATCTGCCCGATTCGCATTTTGCGAACCATGTCGGCTTCGCCTCCCATCACCCCGTCGGTATAGACCGTCAAACTTACCGCCCCTCCAGGTGCCTGGCGCCACTTCTCTCCCATGGCCAGGAGAATCTGATGGAGAGAAGATCCTTTGGGAGCCAAGGTCCCCATCTTGATTCGAATCGGGGTCTGTGCCCAAAGGCTGCACCAACTCCAGGGTACCAAGACAACCAGCCATGATGAAATGCCCAGGATACGCTGGTATCTTTTGAGCCGAATACTCCGACAATGCATGGCCACCCTCATTCCACAAAGAGCTGATCAGTTCTCGACAATAGCCAGCGCGCCCTCTTCTGCATAATCAGGTTCAACAACCGCCATTCCGGCCTGGCATTGGGCTCAATTGCAATCGCCTGATTCAGCAAAGACTGAAACCCAGCGCGATCTTGTTTGCTAACCGAAACCGCCTCGGCGAATGCCACAAGCGGGGAGGCCAGCATACCGCCCGAAAGCTCCAGCGCTCTTTCTAAGTGGCGTTTGGAGCGAGAGGCCGGACTGCCCTTTCCGGCCGGGCGGCTCATTTCGTAGGTGACCAGAAAGGAGTGAATGGCCCCCTGTTCAAAGCTTTCATCCAGTTCGAGTGCCCGATCCATCAGGGCTTCCACAATAGGAAGATCGGCAACCATCTCCGGATCGTCCTTGGAGACGGAAATGGCTCCTCCCAAGGCCGCGCCAGTCCAGTAGAGCCAGGACACGTCTTTAACTGAGAACCTGCGGACTGCATTCCTGGTATCCTCCCGCAGGCCATCCCCGATTCCCGCATACTTTACCTGCAATCCCCGGATGCCGTAATCTCTAGCTCTCAGATATAGGTGGCGCGCACGCAATCTTAAAGCACTGGCAGCGGCCAAATCCCGATCTTCCATTTCATCGGCGTCTTGCTGGACGAAAGCATAGGCATATTGTGTGAATCCCCTGCAGGCTGCTAGAAGAAGCCCCCGGTGTTGGGGCGACTCCAAGACCAGACTTTCAATCAGCTTTAGACTGAACGGGATCGCCTCCCGAATTAGCTGCACGTCCTCATCGGAAGCGAAAGTTACCCCACTGCCGGCGAGAGCATCACCCAGTCTGTTAATGGCAAACCTGCGGACGGAACATCCGGAGACCAGAATCAGGACTATAAGCAACCCCGACAGGCAGAATAACCCTAAACGGTGAAGTGTCTGACCTGAAACTGGCCGAACCGGATCCGCATTGCGTTTCATCCAGCCCGCTCCCCTTGTCCAGGCAGGAATTTACACTCTCCCGGGCAAAGCTTATCCTACCCGCGCAATCATGGGGGAATTCTGATTGAAAACCGGAGTCGTGTAAAGGGAGAATTGTCCCATTCCTTCATATGGCTGCGGTTCGAAAAAGTGTTTTTCCCATCTAGCCAAACCCCCCATAAGATGTGTATGATATAAACTTGGCATTTATGTGCCGGAGTTTACATAACTTCAAGGAGAAACAACGCTGATGAAGAGAAAAGTATTGCTGGTTGGGACCCTTGGTGTGCTGGTCTTGCCCTTAATTGCCTTGGCTCAGGCCAGTGCCTCCTTCAAAATCGGGGTTATTGATTTCGCCAGGGCCATCGCTTCGTCGGGCGAAGGGAAAGCCGCCATCGCGGAATTTCAAAAGAAGGTCGACGGCAAAAAAGATGACCTGGCGAGGAAAAATGGTGAAATAGAGCAGTTGCAGAAGCAGCTCAACGACCAATCCAGGACGCTGAATGATGATTCTCGCGCGGCGTTGACCAAGAGTATTGATGGTAAGACCACCGAGCTGCAAAGGGCTCAGCAAGACGCCCAAAAGGAGTTCAGTGAACTCCAGGGTGAGATCTATAACCGGATCGGCGGCAGGATTTTTCCGGTCATCCAGCAGTACGCCAAGGATAATGGCTTGACCGTCGTGATTGACACTTCACAGCAGGGTAACCAGCTTATATACGCCGACCCCGCAACTGATATCACAGAGGAGATCGTAAAGAAATTCGATTCGCAACCCAGTGTGGCTGTGCCGAAGCCCTCAGCTTCTGTTGCACCTAAATCACCAGTGGTGGCGCCTCCTCCGACGACAACCGCCCCAGCAGCGGGCCCGGCCAAAAAATAGATGTCAGATACTCCGGCAACCGGGTTGGAAAGGGCGTCGACAGAATCAGGACTCCTCAGTTTCCCCTGGGTGGTGGCTGAGGTGCGAGTCCGTTACGCAGAAACCGATCAGATGGGGGTTGCCTATTACTCCAACTATCTGGTCTGGTTTGAAGTGGGTCGAGCCGAGTTATGCCGTCAGCGTGGCCTGCCCTACCAGGCATTTGAAAAGAACACAGGGTTGTCCCTGGCTGTGGCTGAGGCCCATTGTCGCTACCACTCCCCGGCCCTCTATGACGAGGTTTTAATCATTCGCACTCGGGTCCAGGCGCTGCGGAAGCGGATGATTCTTTTTGAATATGAGGTCCTCAAGCAAGGGTCTGAACTGCTGGTAGCCACGGGCTCCACGTCCCACGTTGTGGTCGACAAGAACGGGCGACCCAGGTCTTTCCCGCCCGAGTATTTGCGCTTCTACCAGTAAGCCAGAACCTCCTCGAGTTCCGGGCCAGTCTCATTACACAGGCTCAGGACCGACAGCCCGGCAGGATTCTTTGGCCAACATGCCGCGCCCTCTCTCTATCACCGGGAACAGTCTCACATTAATCCACTTCCAACGAGTCGTTTTCGATTACCTTCCCGTCAGCCTCCATCCCTTGGCCCGCAAACGAATGATGCGGTCACAAAAGCTGGTCGAAGAAGTGGTGCGTGGCGATTCTCCGGTTTATGGAGTCAACACAGGCTTCGGCAAGCTTAGCGACACCCGAATTGATCAGAATCAACTCCAACAACTCCAGGTGAACCTCGTCCGCAGTCATGCCTGTGGAGTGGGAGAGCCGCTTACAGAAGCCGAAACCAGGGGTCTTATGCTTTGCCGCGCCAATGTCCTGGCATTAGGCTACTCAGGAGTACGACCCATCGTCGCCACGCATCTACTGAAAATGCTCAACCGGGGAATCCATCCGATTATCCCCTCTCAAGGGTCAGTGGGAGCTAGCGGAGACTTAGCCCCGCTAGCGCACCTGGCATTGGCTTTACTCGGAGAGGGCAAAGTCGTCTGGGAGGGTCGGCAGATAAGCAGTCGAACCGCCCTCCAGCGACACCGATTGAGACCGCTCCTACTCGGTCCCAAAGAAGGAATTTCCCTGCTGAATGGAACGCAGGCTATGCTGAGCGTTGGCGCTGTGGCACTGCTCTCCGCCGAGACTCTGATGGACACTGCCGATGTGGCCGCAGCCATGTCGCTTGATGCCCTGAAAGGGACGCCTAAAGCTTTCGATCCTCGAATCCAGCAATTGCGGGCTTACCCGGGCCAGGCCCTCAGCGCCGCCAATGTCCGCAAACTCAACCGCAACAGCCAAATTCGTCAATCCCATCTGCTTTGTAACCGCGTTCAGGATGCCTACAGTCTGCGTTGCGTGCCCCAAGTTCACGGGGCAGTCCGCGACACACTTAACTTTGTCCGCCAAACCTTGGAGGTCGAGTTGAACGCAGCCACCGACAATCCCCTAGTGTTCCCCGAAGACCGCGAGATTATCTCCGGTGGGAATTTCCATGGGCAGCCTCTGGCGCTGGCTTTTGACTATTTGGGAATCGCACTGAGCGTCCTGGCTAGTATTTCCGAACGACGAATTGAACGCCTCATCAACCCTGAGTACGGAGACTTGCCCCCTTTCCTAACCGACAACCCCGGACTGAACTCCGGTCTTATGATGCTCCAGGTGACCGCAGCTGCCCTGACCTCGGAATGCAAAGTTTATTCCCATCCCGCTTCGGTGGATTCAATCCCAACTTCGGGTAACCGTGAAGATTACGTCAGCATGGGGATGGGCGCAGCACTGAAGCTTAAGCGACTTGTTGACAATGTGAGACGCGTCCTGGCCATTGAGCTTCTGTGTGCAGCCCAGGGAATCGATTTCCTGGCACCTCTGAAGCCAGGGATCGGCGCGGCACGGGCTTGCGAGCTGGTTCGTTCAGTCTCGGCCAAAGTGACCAGTGACCGTTCCCTGGCTGGAGATATTGACAGAATCTGTGCCTTGATCGTGGAGCGCAGATTCTCCGAGATCCTGCTCCTTTCGAAAGAAGTTCTCTGAACGGAGAAGCGACATGAATAATTACCAGCCCGTTCGAGCCATGCGGGGTACCGGGCTTACCTGCAAGAGCTGGCATCAGGAAGCTGCCAAACGGATGCTGATGAACAATCTCGACGAGGAAGTCGCAGAAAACCCGGCTCAGCTGATTGTGTATGGAGGAGCGGGAAAGGCCGCCCGAAACTGGGAGTGTTATCACGCCATCATCCGCGCCTTGGAGAAGCTAGAAAACGATGAAACTCTCTGTGTCCAGTCGGGCAAACCCATAGGAGTCTTCCGGACTCATGAATACGCCCCGCGGGTTTTAATCGCCAACGCCAACCTGGTCGGCCATTGGGCCAATTGGGATGAATTCCACAAGCTTGAAGCTTTGGGACTGACCATGTATGGCCAGATGACCGCAGGCAGTTGGATTTACATAGGGACTCAAGGTATCGTCCAAGGCACGTTCGAGACGTTTGCGGCAGCAGCTCACAAACATTTTGATGGCTCTCTTCACAACAGGCTCGTCGTCTCCGGAGGGATGGGGGGGATGGGTGGGGCCCAGCCTCTGGCAGCCACCATGAACGGGGCGGTTTTCCTCGGCATTGATGTAGATCCCTCCCGCATCCAGCGACGAGTGCATACCGGATATTGTGATGAAATAGCGTTCCGTTTCGAAGATGCCCTTCATCTTGTCTCGAGATGGAAGAAGGAAGGTCAGGCAAAATCCGTGGGTTTAGTGGGAAACTGCGCAGAGGTTCTGCCTCGGCTCGTGGAGCTGGACGTGGTGCCGGATTTACTGACTGATCAAACCAGCGCCCACGACCCACTCAACGGATATCTCCCTGCAGGGTTGTCACTCGAGGCAGCCCTGGAATTGCGCCGTCTGGACCCGCAGGAATACATTAAGCGGTCGATGAGTTCCATCGCCAAGCACGTCCAGGCTATGCTGGATCTTCAGAAGAAAGGTGCCGTGGTGTTTGACTATGGGAACAACATTCGCACCTTTGCATATCAAGCCGGAGTCCACAATGCTTATGAGTTCCCAGGCTTTATTCCGGCTTATGTCCGGCCGCTCTTTTGTCAGGGACGCGGGCCTTTCCGCTGGGTGGCACTTTCGGGTGACCCTGCTGATATTGCGATAACGGACAATGTGGTCCTCAAGTTATTTCCACACGATGAGGTCCTTCATCGTTGGATTCCTCTCGCTAGAAGTAAAATCCAATTTCAAGGGTTACCAGCCAGGATTTGCTGGCTTGGCTACGGAGAGCGGGCCGAATTCGGCGTGCGGATCAATCGCCTGGTCAGACAAGGCACGATCAAAGCCCCTGTAGTTATTGGGCGAGACCATCTGGATTGTGGTTCTGTTGCTTCACCTTACCGGGAGACCGAGTCGATGCGCGACGGCAGCGACGCGATTGCAGACTGGCCTGTCCTCAATGCCTTGCTGAATGTGGCTTCGGGTGCCAGTTGGGTCTCCTTTCACCATGGTGGGGGGGTCGGTATCGGCTATTCGCTGCATGCCGGACAGGTGACCGTGGCGGATGGAAGTCCAGAAATGGAAGGCCGCATTCAACGTGTGCTGGACAATGACCCCGGTCTAGGAATTGCGCGCCACGCGGACGCGGGTTATCCTGAAGCGGTTCAGGCGGCCGAACGCTGCGGATTGAAGCTCCCAACTTAACAGCGATGGAGACAGGGTGGCTGCAACCCGGAAGCTGAAAGAACTGATACTGTCGAGGCCGTCTTAAGCATTCCAGACGGTTTTAATCCTAGCCGTCAGCCGCTCCATCCAAGCCTCTACGGATCTCGGTACGACGCTCAACTCTTTTTTGAGGTCACCGCGAAAAAGGAGCCGTATTGCTGCTCAACTTTCTTGCTGCGGCACTTCGGACAGGCAACTTTGGACTTGTCATGCACAGACACGGTCATGGTGAGCGTAAACTTTTTCTTGCAGTTCTGGCACCTGTAATCGTAGACCGGCATTAGCTTTGTCCTTTCCGTTAAGCGATCTGGCAATGCCAGACAACTGCATTCCTGCAGGCTTGAGATTCAGGGCTCTTGAGCAGGACGGCAGTTCCGTGGCAATTGCCATCTAGTTTAAGCAAAAGGACCATCTTGAGTCAATGAGCAGAAGAACTCTGATAGCGCCTTGTTCGCAACTGCTGACCCTGGCAGGGAGTTCCGGGCCGAGGCGAGGGGTCGAACAGGGGAAGCTTGAAGTCATCAAGGATGGGGCTATCCTGATCGAAGGTGACACCATCAAATGGGTTGGCTTATCTCAAGACCTTCCAACCACAGCGGCCGAAGCCCCGACTGAAAGGATCCTTGCCGGGGGCTGCGTGGTGATGCCTGGCTTCGTCGACAGCCATGCTCATCCTCTATTCATGCAGTCGCGTGCTCATGAATATGAACTTCGCATCCAGGGCAAAAGCTATCAGGAGATTGCCGCCATGGGTGGAGGTATTCTAACCAGTGTGGCCGCCGTGCGAAACGCTTCCCTGGAACAATTAGTGGAGGTATCTCAAGCAAGAATCCATCGCTTTCTGGAACATGGAACAACCACGTTAGAAGCAAAAACTGGCTATGGATTGGATCTGGAAAACGAGATTAAGATGCTGGAGGCCATTCAAAGGTTACAGGCGACGACGCCACTGGAGTTAGTTCCAACTTTCCTGGGGGCCCATGAAACCCCGCCTGAATACAAATCTCGCAAAGCTGACTACGTGCGGCTCCTGGTTGAAAGAATAATCCCGGAAGTATCGAAGCGTGGGCTGGCTGAATTCTGTGATTGTTTCGTGGAACCTGGGATTTTCGAGTTGGACCAGGCTGAGGAAATCCTTCGGACTGCTAAGCGCCATGGTTTGCGGCTGAAGCTCCATGCCGACCAGTTGTCGCATTCCGGGGCGACCTTGCTCGGTGTCAAACTCGAGGCTGTTTCTATCGACCATCTGGAACAGATTTCTTCGCAGGAGATCCAGGCCTTGGCCCAGTCATCTTCGTTAGCTACGCTGCTACCGGGATCAGTGTTCCATCTGGGAGCAGAGCATTATCCACCGGCACGAGCTTTGATTGAGGCTGGAGTACCGGTGGCCCTGGCGACAGATTTTAATCCGGGGTCTTCTCCCACTGCCAGCATGCAGATGATCCTCTCTCTGGCTTGCACTCAAATGCGGATGACCCCGGGTGAGGCCATCGTGGCGGGAACCATCAATGCTGCCCATGCCCTTGGCCGGGCTGACCGAATCGGGTCTCTGGAAGCAGGCAAGCAAGCCGATATGTGCATCATGGCAGTAGCAGACTATCGGGAACTCCCCTACTGGTTTGGAATGAACCACTGCAGGATGACCATCAAGAAAGGACGAATTGTTTATCAAAGACACCATGAAAACGATTGTCGAATGCGTTCCTAATTTCAGCGAGGGCCGGAACCGGGCCATTGTCGATCAGATCGCCAATGCGATTCGTTCCGTACCAGGACTCTGCCTCATGGACCTGGAGATGGATCCTGACCATAACCGCTCGGTCATCACGTTCGTGGGTGAAAAGGAAGGAATAGCCGAAGGAGCGCTCAGGGCCGTGGAGAAGGCCACGGAGTTAATCGATCTTAACCGGCACAGCGGCGCTCATCCCCGGATTGGAGCCACTGATGTAGTTCCATTCGTGCCGGTTCGCAATGCAACTCTGGAAGAGTGCGTCTCTATTGCCAGGACGGTTGGAGCAGAGATCTCCAGTCGCTTCTCCATTCCCGTGTACTTGTATGAAGCTGCCGCGACCCGACCCGATCGAGTTCAACTCGAAAACATTCGCAAGGGCCAGTTTGAAGGCCTCCGGGAGGAAATCCTTTCTTCGCCTGACCGCCTGCCCGATTTTGGCAAGGCCCAGGTCCACCCCACGGCGGGTGCCACCGTAGTTGGAGCTCGGAAATTCCTCATCGCTTACAACATCAATCTGAATACCGCCGATCTTCACGTTGCCAAACAAATTGCCAAGGCAATCCGTTTCTCCAGCGGCGGATTGCGCTATGTAAAGGCCATGGGCGTGGAGCTAAAGGCCCGGAATCTCGTCCAGGTGTCGATGAACTTGACCGACTTTGAACTGACCCCACTCCATCGAGCCTTTGAGCTGGTGAAGCGTGAAGCTCAACGCTTTGGAGTATCGATAGCCGGCAGCGAGATCGTCGGCCTCATTCCTGGCCGGGCCATCGAAATGGCGGCGGACTTTTATCTCCAGGTGGAAGATTTTTGCCCGGAGCTGATATTTGAAAACCGCCTGGCCCAGATCCTGGAAGCCTCCCATGACTTGGGCTCGATGCCACTTTCTGAATTCCTGGGGGCGGTCGCGCGTGCCGAGGGGTTCCCGGGAGGGGGCAGTGTTGCCGCCTTGTCAGGGGCCCTGGCGGCGTCCCTGGGAAGGATGGTTCTTAGTTTCACTCTGAACCGGAAGAAATTCGAGACTCACAAAGACCGACATGAATCACTCCTTCAACAGCTCGAACGGCACGGGAGGGCAATGACCCAGGCTGTTGACCGCGATTCCCAAGCTTATGAGCAGGTCGTTGCAGTTCAACATCTCCCCAAAGACACGGAACAAGAGTCACAGTTACGCCAGCAGAAGATCCAAGAGGCTTTGGTCATGGCCACGGAGGTCCCTTTGGAAGTCGCCGAGGAGGCCCGAGCAATCCTCCAATGCCTGCTTGAGCTCCGGCCGATTTCTAATCCCAACCTATCTTCAGACCTGAACACCGGTATCTGGATGGCATTGGCTTCGGCTCAAGGAGCGTTGGAAAACGTGGCCGTCAACCTGAAAAGCATACTGGATCCCGCCTTTGTCGAGCGAAACACCAGGCGGTGGGAGGAACTCAAAATCCTGTTGAAACAAATATGTGCGGAGAACTGCTGACATTGTCTTCCGAGTGTAGACCCAGTTTGCTGCAATCCTAAAGGAGGTCGTATGCAAAAGGTGAGGAAGGTCCTCAAACGAAAAAAAGAAGAGTATCGGATGCGTACCCACCTGATTCACGGCAGTTATGAAAGCCGCTATTGGGATTACGACCATCATGTCATTCCGCCCATCTCCTCTTCCACCACGTTCCGTCTCTCTTCAACCCATCGGGGAGCTCAGGGTTTTGTCGAGTTTGGATCCCCCGAGAGTCATCAGAAACACAAGGTCCCTATTTACATCTACGACCGATTGGACGAGCCCACCCGTGGTATGTTGGAGGAAAATCTCGCCTATGCTGAAGGCGGTGATGTAGCAGTGACCTTTTCCACCGGGATGGCAGCTGTCTCGGCAGCATTTGGAGTCACTGTGGCGACGGGGGACGAAATTGTTTGCCACCAGGCCATGTACGGTTGCACCTATAGTCTGCTGGCCAACTGGTATCCCCGCTACAAAATTCCTGTCCACTATGCGGATCTCACCAACCCGGAGAACCTTCTCCCCCTCATCAACTCCAAATCCCGGGTTGTTTACTTCGAGACTCCGGTCAATCCCAATCTCGATCTCATTGACATTCAGGCTATTCGGAACATCCTGGACACTTTCAACCGGGACCGTCCTCCCGATCGGAAGATTCTCATAATCATTGACAACACCTTTGCCACTCCCTATTGTCAGCGACCACTCCAGTTCGGGGCCGATATGGTGGTCTACAGTCTGACAAAGAATATCGGCGGATTCGGCACAGACATGGGTGGAGCCGTCATCACCTCTTCCCAGTTCACCAATCATCTGATGCTCTATCGGAAGGACTTTGGAGGTGTTCTTTCATCGAAGAGTGCCTGGGCAATCCTGGTTTATGGTCTGCCGACGCTCGCAACACGAGTGATTAACCAGCAGAAAACGGCCCAAAAGGTTTCAGACTTCCTGGAAAATCACCCCAAAGTAGCCATGGTTCGGTATCCCGGCTTGGCGAGCTTCCCCCAAGCGGAGCTAGCCCGACGGCAAATGATCAACTACGATGGGAAGTTCTCTCCAGGAAGTATCATTTATTTTGTTCTCAAGGAGGAAGGTAGAAAGGAAAACGAGGCGGCAGAGAAGTTCATCGATTACATCGCCGACCACTCCTACACAATTACCCTGGCAGTAAGTCTGGGACAGATCAAGACCTTGATTGAAAACCCCTTCTCAATGACCCACGCTGCCCTGCCCCCGGAACTCAAGAAAGACAAGGGTATCGAACCAGGAGGCATTCGGTTATCCATCGGCCTGGAAGACTGGCGCGACATTATCGAAGACTTGGGGCATGCCTTAGATCAGGTCTGAGGCAAGGGAATCTACAGAATTGTGGATCTCCCGGAGGACCGGGTTTTTGGAGGGCTGAGCTCTGCGAAGCCGAGAACTTAACGAGGTCATTGTGCGGCCTCGCGGAGCTCGGCCCTCCAAGGATTATTCCCGTTTATGAGGGTGTCCATGTATCCCCTTCCCTGTCGCCAACACCCTGCCCATCCGTCACCGATCATCTCGATGGACCGGCCAACTGTTATCTTTGTAACGGTTTGTGTTGCGGATCGACGAAACCTCTTGCCAAACTCGGCGGCTCACCAGTTGCTGACAGAAGCTTGGAAGAAGGCAGGGGCTTGGAAAGTCGGGCGCTACGTGATCTTGCCAGACCATGTCCACCTCTTTTGCTCCCCCTTCGATCCCAGTTTCTCCTTGTATCGGTGGGTCCATTTTTGGCGAAACGAGTTCACGCGGCAATGGCCAAACAAACTGGACAAGCCCATTTGGCAAAAGAACTTTTGGGATACTCAACTGCGCCGTGGCGAGAGTTATGCAACAAAATGGGAGTACGTACGTCTGAATCCACTACGGGCTGGCTTGGTTTCTAATCCCGATGATTGGCCATATCAAGGTGAATTGGAAAAGTTGAGCTGGATAGAAATCTAAGCCTGATAATGAGGGCCATGTACCGCTCCAAAATGGGCAAAAGGCTTCACATCGATCAGCCCCAAGATGCGGTTTGGACTCTAAACCTGGATTCCAGGTCGCTAGAGCGGCTGATAATCCGCATATTCGGGATACCACATGGCCGAAGCCACCACGCGTTCGATTTGGTCATCCCGATAGGCTCGTCCTATTCCCTTGTTCCGAGCTTCTTTTACAACTCGGCAGGCGATCTGCCTCGAGGCGCTACGCAACATGGAAGCATTCGGATAGAGCGCCCCTTGCTCGAGTTGATCAGCAGGCACTACTTCGGCCAGGGCTTGTGCGGCGACCAGGAACATTTCATCAGTGACTTCGCGGGCCGCACTGGCCATCACTCCCAACCCGACTCCAGGGAAAATGAACACGTTGTTGGCCTGCCCGATCAAACGGGTTTTCCCGTCATGGTTCACTGGCAGGAAAGGACTGCCCGTAGCGATGACCGCTCTCCCTTCAGTCCATCCCAACAAATCGGCAGGGTGAGCCTCAGTCTTGGAGGTTGGGTTGGAGAGCGGAAAGATAATCGGCACAGGAGTACATTGAGCCATCTCTCGAATCGCAGCTTCAGTGAAACTTCCGGGTGTGCCACTTGTGCCGATGAGGAAGCTCGGTTTCACGTGCCGGATGACCTCTTCCAAGTTGTAGCGATCGGCACTTGGAAATCCGTAGCTGGCCATATCGCTGGTGCTTAAAGCAAACTGCGTCTTGTCCTGGTCAAGAACCGATCTCCCTTCAAACACAAGGCCCCGGGAGTCTAGCATGGCGATCGACCGATGGATCAGCTCCCGGCAAGCCCCTTCTCGTTCCATGGCCAGGGCCAACAAACGCGCGATCCCGATCCCCGCAGCTCCTGCACCCAGGAAGACAAAACGCTGTTGACACAGAGGCTGCTTTAGAATCCGCCGGGCTGCCAGGATACCGCCCAGTACGACCCCTCCGGTCCCTTGAATGTCATCATTAAAACTCGTGATCCGATGGCGATAACGGTCCAGGATGCAGATGGCATTATGCTGTTTGAAATCCTCCCACTGTAAAATGGCATGCGGAAAAACCTCTACCACACCTTCTACAAACGCCTCAATGAAGTCGTCATAGGCTGGACCACGCAGCCTGGGGTGACGATAGCCTACATAGAGCGGATCTTCGAGAAGTTCCTGGTTGTTGGTCCCCACATCGAGCGAGATGGGCAAGGTCCTGGCCGGGTGGATTCCTGCCCCGGCTATATAAAGAGAGAGTTTTCCGATCGGAATGCCCATTCCACCGGCCCCTTGATCCCCCAGGCCGAGGATTCGTTCATTATCGGTCACGACAATCAGCCGGACCTGGTCTTGACGCGAATTGCTGAGTAATTGAGGAATCCGGCTGATGTCATCCGGAGTAATCCAGAGACCTCGAGGACGGCGAAGGATATGACTGAATCTCTGGCAGGCTCTCCCCACCGTCGGTGTGTAGACGATGGGCATGAACTCATCCAGGTTCTCGACCAGGAGGCGGTAAAAAAGTGTTTCATTACGGTCTTGCAGTGCCGCCAACCCAATGTACTTTTCCAGATCGTCACTCTTGTCCCGAACGTGTTCCAGTTCCAATCCAATCTGTTCCTCGATAGTCAAGATCCGCGGTGGTAGTAAACCACGAAGACCAAACTGGTCCCTCTCTTCTTCAGTAAAGGCCGTGTCCTTGTTCAGCAGAGGCAGTTCGAGCAACTCGGCTCCCCTGTAGGGGATTCTGACTGTCTTGTTCGCACAGACGGCATCTGCTAATGCTGATATCATGACAGCTCTCCTCGGTAATGAGTTTGAAGATTTAATAGTTATGACTGAATTGCCCTTCAGGGTTGTGACGACTGCACTATCCCCCGGTGTATGAATTGTAATGAGGATCCCACCGCCGGAAGATGACCAGCACCTTAATCAATCTCAAGTGACTGCCTTCTCAATTTACTACCCTCACCACAGCGCGAAGAAGCGACTCCCAGATCCCAATTTAATAAAGCAACTCCCCTGCCAGAGTCCTGGTCGGCACTTAATAATTTATCTGCAAGGCTCGTTAACTGCGGATGTTAGGCATAAATCAGAACTGCTCCTCACACCTGACGCATATTACAACCAAATCGTCGCTGCAATTGCCATTCTCATGCGCAGGCAGGGGAGGACCTCAATTGAGCTGAGGCGGTTCGATCTGAACGAGTCGGGACTCCTCGAAGGTGTGACAGCAACGAAGCTTGCCACAAATCCCCGTGAGCCGGGAAGTGTCCTGGCAGCATCCGGGCTTTCTGGCAACCTTCAGGGAAACGGGTTCAAAATCGGCAAGAAATGACGCACAACAAACCGGGCGTCCGCAAATTCCTATCCCACCCAGCATCTTGGCGGCATCGCGCGAACCTATTTGCCTCATTTCGATCCGGCAGTGCAGTGCCACAGCCAGAGTTTTTAGCAGTTCTCTAAAATCGACCCGGCCATCTGCTGTATAAAAGACGAAGGTTTTGCTTCCGTCAGGCAGCATCTGACTCTTAATCAGCTTCATTTGCAGCTGATGCTTCTCAATACACTGCCGCACAATAAGGAAGAGTTCCTTTTCGTTAGGCCTGCTGCTCTGGAGCTTTCTCATATCAAGGGTGCCTTGGGAAAGGAAGTATCACACCTGTTCTTACCTGCAACATCGAGCAGTATGAACCCCCAGAACTATAATCCTCGGCTCAACCAATAAACCTTTCACTACACGCCTGGCCCCGCCAGTTCTTAAGCAATATTCTCTCCGAAACTCCGAATCCAATCAATGAGTTTCTCTATCATGGAAAGCCCCAGTATTATATTCCGTAAATTCAGCCGCAGATTGAACGGTCAAATCCAACGCCACCTCGGGGACGGGCAGGATGCCCCATGTCACTAAATTTCCTCAAAGGCATGCAAACTTATCCATCACCTCCCTTCCGCCGCGAGGGCACGGTGTCCCCAAAGTCCTGGCGACGGGACGCCCCCGTTTCGTCGGCTGTTTAGTAAGGGTGCAATCAAAAGTGGCGGGCAATATGAACCTCGGCGGTTCCATGTCCCGAAGCTGAAGGCTTGAGAAGCCCTTGAACAGAGACTAGCCTGGGGCGGGGACAGCGGTCCCACGCGCACTGCGCGCCGCCCCTGGAACATGTATCTCAATAAGCAGGCAACCTGGAAGAGTGCCAGAAGATTCCCGCACTCCTCCAGGTTGCTATCCCGTTGGGAATCCATTCCCAGCGGTATAGCGGCGAACTTGGTCACCGCTCAACCCCGCGCTAATCACATTCGTCCTTTCAGGGCGTCTTCAGCCCTCCCTGCCCGCCACTTTTAATTGCAGCCGTTTATTAATGATAGCCACGGGAAAATTCAAGCGGTATTAGGTATCATGCCCGCCACTTTTGCGTTCCACGCCGCTCACAAAAATGAAACTGTATTGTTGAAATGGCCTGGCTAGTCTCTGCTATTGACGACACTTTAGGAATAGATCATTTCACCCAACTGTGCGCAAATGCACGCGGTGCGGTATGAGGCACAATGTCGATGGATCAATTCTAATGACAACAGATACCAGCAAGAGAAACTCGCGTTCGGCCTCCATGGAGGTGCAATTCAACGTTCGGCAGGTCAAATACGGGCTCGGCTTTTTCAGGATTGTCAAACCCATCGCCGCGGCTTGTGGCTGCGACTGGCCCTCCTTTACGAAGGAGGGGAACTTTCTTGCCGAGTCCCGCGACAGAAACTAGCTAGGCTGTTGCCTCCACAAACAAAACCATATATAAAGGATCTCGAGGCCAAGCTTTATTCGGGGCTGGTCTTTTCCGCCAATTCACGACTTTCCGTCAATGGGAGGACTCAATGGATTCAGCCCTGGCATTGCACCGTTTCCATTTTGCATTCACTGTCACTTTTCACTATATCTTCCCTCAGCTCACCATGGGGCTGGCGTTATTGATCCTGATCCTGAAGACTCTCGCCTTGAGAACCGGAGATGCGCTTTATCACGACAGTGCTCGTTTCTGGGCGAAGATCTTCGCCATCAACTTCGCAATGGGAGTGGTGACTGGGATACCCATGGAGTTTCAATTCGGAACCAATTGGGCTCGCTTCTCCAGGGCAGCGGGTGGAGTGATTGGCCAGACCCTGGCCATGGAAGGAGTTTTCTCCTTCTTCCTGGAATCCACATTTCTGGGGCTTTTCCTTTTTGGGGAAAAACGCCTGACGCCGAGGGGACACTGGCTTTCAGCCTTCCTCGTGTTCGTGGGTTCCTGGCTATCGGGTTTCCTCATTATCGCCACAGATGCCTGGATGCAACACCCGACGGGTTATCGTCTGGGCCCAAACAATGAGATCCTGCTGGACAGTTTTTGGGGATTGCTCCTGAACTCATGGGTGGGTTGGCAGTTCGTGCACAACATGCTTGGGGCAGTCGTTACTGCCAGCTTTGTGATGGCCGCCATTGGAGCTTTCTATTTGTTAAGCGGGAAGCACCTTGCGTATGCCAAAGCGTTCTTGAAGCTTTCAATACCCGTTGCCTGCATATCCACAATATTGATGGTGTTTCCCACAGGCGATGGTCAGGGAAAAAACATTGCCTGGCATCAACCTGTAACCCTGGCGGCGATGGAAGGACTCTTCTACACCAGGGAAGGGGCCCCACTCGCAATCCTTGGCCAGCCGGACATGGAAAAGGCCCGCTTGGATAATCCCCTGGAGGTTCCCCGGATGTTGAGTTTTCTCACTTACCGGCGATGGAAGGCACAGGTTCGAGGCTTGGATGTATTTCCCAAGCAGGACTGGCCCGACAACATTCCTCTGCTCTACTACAGCTACCACATCATGGTAGGATTGGGGACCATCTTCATTGGCATGATGCTGCTCGCTGGCTGGAAATTATGGAGAGGGCGGCTTTTCAGTTCCAAGGGGATGCTCTGGGTGATACTGGCCCTCGGGCCCTTTCCCTATATTGCCAACACTGCCGGGTGGATGACTGCCGAGCTTGGTC
>JBGOTQ010000125.1:0-18858 GCA_041476565.1 Terriglobia bacterium
CATGGGCCCCCGCTGAACCGTGACTCCAAATTTGACCTGAGGTGCCTGAGAGGTGCTATCCGCAGGTCGTACTCCTTCTGGTCTCTTCCTGCATGAGATCTGACTAACCAGCGCCATCGCTAACAGGAATGCGAGGAACCACAACGACATAGTGCTTGATCTTCTCCCTAATATTCCACTTCCAGCTTGAGTCATCTTTTCATCCTTCCTTTGAATAAATAAATCACTTCTTGCGCCCCACGCGCCGTTTCACGGGATTGACAGTTCCAAGTGTACTAACATATGTTCCAGGCAATCCAGAGCAAATCCGCAGGAGGTGTCTCCTTAATACGACGGCGCGACTTCCATAAATCTGCCGCTGCATTTACTGCGGGGCTGTCTTTGCCCTTGTGAGAATGATACAATCCCGCTGGCATTGCTGAACTCAGCCTCTCAACCTGATGTTCAGACGCAAGGCCAAAAGATGAGCCCCAACCATGAGACCTAATTACTGCTTTCGATTCCTGTTCTTGTTGATGCTTGCTACTGGCTTGTTCTTTCTGCGACCCACACTTTCCCAAACGCGGATTGGTCCAGTAATTCGTGACGGTCCTTCCAGCGCTTCCACTTCATTAACTCGATCTTCCGTTGAGGAGGAGATTCGACGGCGCGCCAAGTATTACCTCGCCCAGAAGCAGCTGGTGGTCGATTACTATCGGATTGGTAGGTGCTTAGCCTTTCCGCTTGAGCTAAAGAGAATCGTGCTGCCTGGTTTGCCAATTCCTGGGATACCCGACTATCCCTGGGAAATCTGGCTGTCCTGGGAAATTGAAGAAAAGCTGAACAGCCTGGGTTGGGCGGCCGAGTGGTTCAGCGATCAATCGGCAGTTGCTGCGGCAAGCCGCGAACTCGAGGCTCTTTCCGAGTGGCCGGAATTCACGCCGAACCACAGGCTCGACCTTTGCTTGGGACACACGGCACGCACCTTATGGGAGGCATATTCCCAGTGGACCTGGCTAGAACCTCGCCGGCGGGATTCCATGGGTAAGGCCATGGACCGGCTGGTCGCTCAGGCCAAGCCCTGGGTTGAGGATCGATATGGCAATTTCCAGTCGGCAGATGACATTCTAAAGACTGCGGACCCTTATTCCAAGGTTCACAACATTCCCTTCATTGGATTGATAGGTGTCGCTCTTGCCGCCAATGCCAGGCATGATGCTGCCGCACCGGCTCTCAATGATCGGGTTAAAACACTCATTGAAGTGCTGATGGTCCTTCGGCAGCAGGGGTATACTGAGGGAGTTGCCTATGATGGATATCTGCTCGACTTTGTTGCTTGCTGGCTCCAGAGCTTGCCGGCGGCGGCACGGGAACAGATGATGAGGCAATTCGACTTCAATGGTTTCCTCAACGAATCTTACAGGTTGGGAGCTCCTGGTGAAATCATTCAAGTCGCAGAAATCGGCGACGTAGAGCCTCGCCGCATGCCGTTTCACATTTCAGCGCAAGCCAGAATCGAGCAACTCCAACCCAATCCCATTCGAGCCTGGTACCTGAGTCGGTGTCGCCCGGAACTCTTGCGGTCTGACGGGTTGGCTTCCCTGCATTCACTCTCCGCGACCTGGGATCAGACCCCGCCAATGCCCGCTGGCGGCCTGCTGGATGCCCAATATGCCAAGGTCCTGCGCAGCGGATGGGACGCCGGGGACCTGGCAGTGGCAGTCGCAGCCGGCAATTCCCCGGCGGGACATATTCATTTCGACTTCGGCTCCATTACTATCGGCACTTCCAACCGATGGATAATTGCGGATCCGGGTTACCAGCAGTATATGCCGGGGGAGGAGAGAGAATTCACTCTAGGTCCGGCAGCTCATAATGCTCCTGTTCTGAACGGCAAAGCCCAGGAAATTAAAGCCGGTCGAGTCATTGCCCAGGGAGAGAAAGACAAAGGGATCTACTGGGTGAAACTCGATTTAACAGGATGTTATCCGCAGGAACTTGAAGTGACTCAGGTTTCACGATCCATCTTCCTTTACAGGGACCGTTTGGTAGTTCTGGCGGATCAACTCAAGGGACCCAAGATCACCGAACTGTCATATCACTGGCACGGTTGTCCGGAAGCGGCCTGGCGGGTTCAGGATGGCTGGGCATTGCTGTACACGGGCACCTCCACACTCTGGTTCACCAGTCCGGGGTTTGCTATTTCCGATTCAAACCTGGATCGATTACCTGGGTCGCGGGGACAATTGACCTTAAAAGCCGGGGGGAAGGCCCGTCCCATTGTCTGGTGGATTTTCAGTCGAAGTGAATCTCCGCCTTCCGTAGAGCCAGGTCCCGAGGGGCAGTGGATTGAAACTCTGGGGCAACGGTTCAGCGTTGAGTGAGATGTCCGGGCCTACTTCTTCGCTTCGAAGTAATCTGTCTCGGTATTCCCGTCGGTAGTATTTCCCTGCATTTGAACCGATCCCGCATGGGCCGCTTTGTACACCCCGTAGCGTTGAGTCCGGCCTGCGCCCGAGCGGGTCTCGGCAATCCTGTTATCGGCAATGACAGTGTCTCCTGCGTAGGGCTCAATATAAAAGCCATAACCTTGTTCCTGACTGCCATTGTTCAGAATCTTGTTTTCCTTGAAGGTGTTGCGATGGCCGCTGTTCTTGAATGTCTCCTGCCTGAGATAAACTCCGCAAAATCCGTTGCTGGAGACCGTATTGTTAACAAACAAATTGTCTGTGTCTTTGTGGCCGATGGAAATACCATATTTCCCATTGTTCTCGATCACATTGTTCAGGAATTGGCCGTGACGAACACGCCAGCACAGAAATAGTCCCACCTGTCCATTGTCGTGAATGCGGCAGTCCTTCACAAAGGGCTTGTCACTACCGGTCCCCGGATGGATACCGAAGCCCGTGTGCCCATAAGACTCACTATTTATTACCTGGATGTTGTTGGTGATCTGGAAAGATATGCCGTCCCCGTTGTAGTTTCTGGCCACGCAGTTCCTGATAATGGCGTCACGCGACAAATAAAGATAAATGGCTCCTCCCCGACAGCCATCCAGGTAGGCGTTCTTCTCCTTGTCTCCGTCCACTATCAAGTTTTCGAAGACAACATTCTCAGTTTGAATGGCACAGAGGATGGGGAAGCTGTTTCGAACACGTGCATGCTTTTCTTCAACGTTGTAATCCCGCAAGGTCAAGGGTCTGAGACGGAGGACATTGCCTTCCACAGCACTGATCGTGGTTACGCTGACATCCCATCCACTATTGAGCGAATCGTCCATGACAGACAGTCCCATGCCTGGCCGAAACTTCTGCGGATCGACGACACTGATCTGGCTCTCTCCGTAGTCTCCATCGTCACTCAGGGAGCTCTCAACCCCGGTACTTTTCCTGAGAATGGTTTGACCCTGCACCCCGCGAACTGTCACTCCTGAAGGGACAAACAGACTGTTGTTCATTTCGTAAGTTCCCGGTCCGATTTCCAAGGTGTCGCCTGGACGTAGCCGATCAGCCGCTTTTTGGAGGGCGACGTTGTCAGAGCCCACCACATCAGCCGTCCCTGATTGGGCCACCGTGATGACCCGCGGACCATGGGAGACCTGGGCCCCGCGACAGGCCAGGCAGACGGCAAGAAGCAGAATCACAAAAGCAAGACGGCATCTTAGAAATGGTGCATTCATGATATCTCCTTAATCTCTTTCGGGACCGGAATTGAAGCTAGCACTCAAAGACTCTTGAAACGGCACGGGGGAAAACTACGGAGCCATCCCGAGGTAGATTCTACCGTGTCCATGCTCGCAAAGCAGAAAAATTATAAACATCAGCCAGAGCTGGCGGAAGATTTTTAATGGGATGGTGCTAATCGACTTGATCAGCCCCCATATATGGTGCTTTTCTCAGACAGGTCCGGCAGGCCATGCTTTCAATGCTTTCCCCTCTACGTCACTTTTGGTTGTACCCCACTCAGAGTTGCCTGTAGCTTCGTGAGGGATTCTTGTATTAGTATTGCCTACGGGGGCGCTTCCTGCTCCGATTTTCCATCCTTTCTGCAGTCTCAGCTACTATGGAAGACACGTCCTATTCAGACAATGGTTATCCTCCTCGATCTGCCCGGATACTCACTCGAATCCATTTAGTAATCAACTACCTGTTTTGCCTGCTTTACGGCCTCATCGGTCTCGAGATCCTGCTGGACCTGGCTGGGGCCAGTGAATCGAGCACCTTTAAACAGTTCCTCAATGCACTGACTCACCCGTTTCTTGGTCCTTTTGTGGGATTATTTGTTGACCCTGTCTTTAGGGGCCATTACCGGCTCAGGGTTTCTTACATGGTGGCCCTTATAGTTTACGCTTTAGTTCACGTGGCAACGTACGGGTTGATTCGGCTCTTTGAAAAAAGACAAACTTTCTGGTGAAGAGGAGTAAACCTATGAATCCGACTCGCAGGACTTTTCTGAGGACCGCTGGAGTGGGCCTTGCCACTGCCCCCCTGTTTGTTCCCAGGCGCGCATGGGGAGCTAACGACCGGCTGGCTTACGGGGCCATCGGCACTGGAGGCCGGGGCCGCTGGCTTAATAGCGCCTTCCAGAAGCTGGGAGCCCAGTGCGTAGCCCTTTGCGATGTCTACGAGCCTAACCTCGAGGCTGCCAAAAAAGACTCACCGCCGGATGCGAAGAGTTTTGTGGATTACCGGGAGCTCTTGGCGCATCCAGGGATTGATTTCGTTGTAATTGCTACTCCCGATCATCATCACTGTCCGAATTTGTTGGATTCTCTGGCTGCAGGTAAGGACGTTTATCTTGAAAAACCTCTGTCTCTGAATCTGGACCAGAGCAGACAAATGGTTTCTGCCGTCAAGAAGTCCAAACAAATCGTGCAGATTGGCATGCATCGCCGGAGCATGCCTTTCGTCATTCGAGCCGTGAAACTCGTAGATGAAGGAGTTCTCGGGAAGATCACCATGGCCAAGGCCATGTGGAACTGGCACTTTGACCTGCCCCTGGACAACTCTCCGCTCCCGGGAAGGGTCGATTGGGATCGTTTTCAAGGCTCGGCTCCTCGGCGGCCGCTTGAGCCCATGCGGGTTCGCTGGTGGCGAGCGTTCTACGACTATTCCGGCGGTAACATGACGGACCAGGGGACGCACTTAATGGACGTGATCCAGTGGATGACCCGGTCTGGGCCGCCAATGTCAGCGGTGTGCCAGGGGAAAGTCCTTGAGGCTCCCGGTGCCGAAGTCCCCAATGTGTTTAATGCAGTTTTCGATTACGGAGACTTCATTGCTTCGTGGACCCTGAACTACCGAACCGTCTACGATTTCGACTGGTCGATCCAACTCATCGGGGAAAGAGCCACGATGGTGCTCGACCGGATGGGTGCTCGAATCTTCAGCGATCCAGGGTCTGGTGCGGCCCCATGGTCCCAGAAGAACCCCATGGAGTTGGTTTATCAGGAACGAGATCGGGACAGCGGCGAAGCTCACCCGCAGAATTTCCTCGATTGCATCAAAACGCGCAAGACTCCGAATTGCACGGTAGAAATTGCCGCCGCTGCCGTGACCGGGCCTCATCTTGCCAACATCGCCCTGCGCGAAGACCGCAAAGTTAAGTTGGGCAAGGACGGGAAGGCGACCTGATTTCAACGGGGGAGGCGCAGTACCCTGCGGCGACCTTGAGTCTGCACTGAAGGAAGCGAGCTTTGATTGCCGTTCCTGCCGGGGCTCCTTATAGCAGTCTCCTTCTTGCACACTAGGAGAGTGGCTGCGAAGTCTCCATTCAAGCTCTGGCATGCGTTGTCCAGTCACGCAGGTCCCAGAGGGACCAAGGAAAGTAGCCAGGGACCAGCGGCGAGCGACAGCGAGGCGCAGAGTCCCTGGGTCAGGTTTCCCATCCCTGTCGTGATGCGCCCTGGCAAGGGCGCGGGATATTGTTATGCCTTCCACCCATTTCAGCCTGCACTATCATCTGGTCTTTAGCACGAAAGATCGATACTCCTTTATCACGGAACCCTGGCGAGATCGTCTGCACGCCTTTCTAGGGGGATCGATTCGCACACTGGGCGGAATAGCGGAGGCGGTAGGTGGCACAGCGGACCATGTCCATCTTTTGGTGAGTCTCAAAACCACACACTGCTTGGCAGAGGTGGTGAAGGACATAAAGCAAGCCTCTTCCGCATGGGTGCACAAGGAGATGCAAATTCAGAAGTATGCGTGGCAAGAAGGCTATGGGGCTTTTACCGTCAGCACTAGTCAACTTGAAGGAGTGAAGCCTTACATTGCGCACCAGGCCTCTCATCATCGAAAACGCAGTTTCCAAGATGAGTATCTGCAGTTGCTCAATAAGAGCGGGGTAGTCTTCGACACCCGCTACCTGTGGTAGGTGCCGCGTGGATTCCCGCGTCCCTGCCGGGACGCAACGGAGTCTTGGATATGGCGGTTTTCCGGAGGTGTCGCCGCACTGTGGTGCGGCTCGACCTCCGGCTACTTTCCGAAGTCCCTTCGGGACAGCAGGACAGAATACGTTAAAAGAGACTTCTAGCACAGGTTGCGCGGAGCAGAAAGCTGGCCTCTACGGTACGACAGAATTGCCCGCGAAAATCGAGAAACGATTCGTTGTGGTCATCTCCTTATACGGGGATGGAGGCTTTATATAGGACGGCCTGCTCAGATACGGCTTCAATCCGATAATCGACGCCGGAAGGTACCAGGAAAACTCCGCCGCGGGAAAGCTCCATAGCCTGATCTGAAGCCTTCACTCTAACACCACCCTCTAACACCATGACAGTGTCAGCGCTGTGTGAGGGCAAACCTTGATTGGCTAGGCCCAGGGCCAAACGAATCAAGCTGAGTTCGAACTCACGGCAGGGCGTCCGATAGACTCTCTCGGTAGAAGAGATTTGCTGGCCCGTTTGAATCTCTGCTTTCCTGCCTTCAAAATTCAGGATGTGCAACAGCTCCGGTACGTCCACGTGTTTCGGCGTCAGACCGCCGCGGAGTACATTGTCGGAGTTGGCCATGATCTCAATGGTAGTACCTTCCAGGTATGCATGCAAAACCCCTGCAGGTTGATAGGTCCCGTCACCGGGTTTCAAGCGAACCAGATTCAGCAGATAGATTGAGAAAATTCCTCGGTCCAGATGTCCATCTGGCAGAGGGAACTCGTTCGCCGCGCACAGGGCCCAGAAGTCGGCAGAGTCTTTGTCCGGCGTTCCGTCTTTCGCCAATCGTTCCATTAACGGCTTGAGGGTGTCGTCCACACGATCCTGAGGCATTTCCATGACCGTGGCATAAAAAGATTTGAGCAGTTCCGCGCGGGCCCAAAGGTGATCCCCGGCGTGGCCCAATCGCGACAGGAAATCCGGCAGAATAGTTTGGAACTCCGGCACGGTTTCGAGAACCCCCGCAATCTCCTCGAGTGGCCTGAACCCATGCAACATCCAGAAATCGGTGAGTACCACATGCGCCTCAGGTTTGTGGTTGTCGTCCCTGTAATTGCGGGCGGGATCATCAAGCTGAATTCCGGCGGTCTCCTCTCGGGCAAAGCCCTCTTCCGCCTGTCGCTTGTCGGGATGGGCCTGGATGGAAAGCATCTTCCGTGCATCGAGCACCTTGAACAGGTAAGGAAGCTGTCCCTTGAAACGGGAGGCAGTATGTTCTCCGAGAATCCTGATTGGGTCTCGACTAATCACTTCACAAAGAGGGATTCTCCCGGTATCACGGACAACCATGGAAGGGCCCTTCGGGTGGACCCCAATCCAGAATTCGGCATAAGGCCTTCTCTCTCGATTCTCAATTCCAAGCAACGAAGGTATGAAATTATACCCACCCCACTCATAGTGCTGGACGGACCCTTCGATAACAATCATCTCGGTTTGGTCGGTCCTGGCGAAATTCGGACCCGACGGACACACCGCTTTCTCCAATCGACGGAGGATACCATCAGGTTCGACCACTCCGAGGTGTACGATAGCATCCGCACGAGTCTGTGTATCGGCAACAGCATAAATACGCAGTTCGTCAGCGTTGCCGGAGGGACGAACGTGAGAGACGTCTCCGTTGCTGAAATAAATCCGAATCCCGTCAATCCAATTTACTTTGTCAATTTGTTCGAATCCATCTAAGGGCCGAAAATACTCTCCAAGCTCCCTTTGAATTCGAGAGATTTGACCCAGGTCACCGGGACGGATTTCGATTGCTGAGAGTTCGGCGTCATAACACTGGATCCACCCGTCCGCGAAACGAGCTTCTGCGACGCCAGAATGGGTGGGGGAGAAATACTCTTGGATCTTCCGACTCCTCGAGCGTGAGAAATTCTTGAGCAGAGCGGCTCGGCTATACCGTTTGGGCAGTCGGTCAAACAATTCCACCAGAGTAACCTGATGTTCCACCATGGAAAAGAGTGCTGCCAGGATCGGCAATACGGCGTCGCGCGTTGGCAGGGCACTTAGCTTCCTGCCATCTTTTTCAATATCGGATCCGGTGAGGAAACCGCCGTTGGCTTCCCAACCGCACACGCGTCGTTTCCCCTTCATCTTAGCCTCCTCCATTCCGGCTATGACATAAGGGGAGCCAATCCTAGTCTTGGGTTCCAGTTTGTCTTTCAACCGGCCACGCTCCACTCCGTCGTTGCAGGTGATTGGAACTACCACGGCGTCAGCTTCCAGAAACTCAGCGACAACCATGCCCACCAGGTCACCACCCAAAAAGCGAATGCGCTGTTTCCTGGCTTTTTCCACCGCAGGTTCCAGGCCGAGGATCAGTGGCCGGTCGCTATCGCCGTCTGTGGAGACTATCGCATCGATGGAACCATATTGTCCGGCAACTGCGTCTGTGAGCCGTTGGAGGTCTGCAAGGAGAGAGTCGTCGACGTTCTCCGTGTCTATTGGAATGAAGGACTCGCTGCGTCCTGCCGGGATGATCTCCGCGCCGAATTGCAGCAGAATCTCGACCAGCAGGTCCCGGCCAACCGCAGAATGCTGGTAAACGAGGATCCTCTTCTCTCCCAGTCTCCTGCCTGTGAAAAAATCGGTGTACCTCTGAATGTAAGCTGTTGCAGCCGCGCCAGTTTCGGGGAGCAGTTCAACATGGCCAGTCTTGAACATGCCTCGCTCGTCGAAGTATGAATTGTTGTAAGGCTGATCGTAAACACGCTGCCGCACTTGCAGGACCTTCTGGTTTATCGGTGCTTCGTGTTCCTTGAGCAATTCCCCGATGGAGGTGTTTGTTTTGTATCCGTTTTTTTCGAACGGGATATGGCTCCCGGTGACCATGATGCTGCCCTTGGCTTGTCCGAGGGCGTAACAGGTAAGAGCCGGAGTTGGTATACTTCCCAGGTTGAGGGGAATCATTCCAGCATCTTGAATGGCCTTCTCGACAGCTTGAGCTATCCCGCCACGCCCCTGTTGTTCAGGGACGAATCGGCTGGAACTGGGGCGCAGGTCGTAAGCGTAATAGAAGGGGTCTCCCCGGACGATACCTCCTTCAGATAAGGGAATTGTTTGCAGATACTCCAGCTCTGCCAGAACATTGATGTAGATCTCCAACTGGCTGAGATCGGTAACTTCCCCCCGGCGTCCGCTGGTCCCGAAACGCAATTCTCTAGGTTTGTAAGAAAGTCGGGCTCCGAGCGTTTTCGGAGTTGAATCACCGCCTATAGTCATCGAAGATTACACTCTGGCTTGAAATTCACCCTCGTCGTCGTTCTGGTCCCCGGCAAAGCAGCTTCCGAGTACAGCATCGAGAGCGAAAACGAGGGTGTTTGGAAATGAAATCTCGAAGGATTAGTTTTCCTTTTTTGTCGGTGCATAGATCGGGGTGGGCCAGGGGGCTACCTTGGCCCCGGCTTCTTGGACTTGATGGATTCTGCTAGCACCGCGCTTTTCGACCTGATCAATACGGATCACCGAGTGCAATGGGATATATGTCCGTTCAACACCTGCAAACTCCATCTGCAGGGCTTCTTCGGAAGGGTCGACCACCACAGTCGTTTTCTCGCCAAATAGAAGTCCATCCACCTCAACGAACCCAAACAGACCTCCCTGCGAGACATTCTTAGCGTAAACCTCGTAGACTTTACCCTGGTTGAAGAAGATCACCTTGTAGATTTGATTTTTCTTTTGTGCCATGAACTGGTTCCTTGAACTCTCTATGAAGAATATCCGGTCAATCCATAATATTACGCAATGGTGCCAGAAGGAACAATGTGCTGGGTGTGCGAGTATTGGGCCATTTAAACCGGGAATTCTGGAGGACTAAGCGGAGGACCACCGTCCCCCTGCGAAGCCGCAGGCATCGTGGCAAACATGGCCTCGCAGGGTGACAGCGGTCACCCGCGCGGCCATCCGCTTGTAACTGACCCACTACGTGTGCGACAAATTTGGGGGCCGCCGGATGCGGTCCACCATGGTTCTCTCCAATGCCATCACGCCATCCAGAGCCCGCCATTGATCTCGATCACTTCACCCGTGATGAAGCTCGCGGCAGGGGCACAAAGGAAGACAACGGCTCCTGCTACCTCCTCAGCGCTCCCAAGTCGTTTCAAGGGCGTAATCGCGGCGAAGTTCTGAAGCAGTTCGTCGGTAGAATGGCGGCGGTGAAAGTCAGTCATAATCACTCCCGGTGCAATTCCATTGACGCGAATTCCAGGAGCTGATTCTTTGGCCAGTCCGCGAGTTAAGGTGTGAATAGCCCCTTTGGTTGCCGCATAGAGAGTGGCGCCATTCCCTCCACCGTGATGAGCAGCCACCGAGCCCAGATTCACGATACAGGGATGAGTCCCCATCCTCAAAAGGGGGATACAGGCCCGGATGCAATACACCATCGAACTCAAATTGAGTTTGAGGACTCGGTCAATCAATTCATCGGTGAGGTTCGCCACAGGGCTGCGCTGGACCAGGTCACCGGAATTGTTGACCAGGATGTCAAGAGCGCCCCAGCGTTCTCGGATCTGGTCAGTCATTCTGCCCACTTGAGCCGGAATCGTTAGGTCCGCCTGGATTGAAAAGGCTTTCCCTCCGCTGTGAAGGATTTCAGAGACGGTGGCCTCGGCCTTATCACGACTGGTATTGAAATGGACGCAGACCTCGGCCCCCGCCCCTGCCAGAGCCAGGGAAATGGCTCTCCCAATTCCTCGTCCTGCTCCTGTCACCAGTGCCTTATGACCCGGCAACCCAAACTGATCAGCTAGATAATTCGACATATTGCTCCTTGTACGAAACGATAAGGAGAGAATCTCTCCTTAAGGCGCCTTGGATGATACCTCTTTTTTGTTACTCTCCTGCGCACTCAGCCGGGAATAGACATCACGGGCTCTTTCAAAAAATTGTAACATCGCCGCACGATCCTCAGGGCGGCTGAAGCGGGGTTCTTTTCGGTAGAACTCCATTTCCCGGTCAATCCACTGAATGAAATATTGTGCATCCTGAGGGACAATAGGAGAAGAGTTCTTGATCTCCACGTAAACGGGGCTGGTATGAGCAAAGCGAATCGTTTGTCCCACGCGTTCGAAGCAGCGGGCTGCGACCCAACCACTTTCACTGACCGCACTCTCAAGATCAGCCACCAGTCTGCCCTGGGCATCCAAGGTAGTTAGAGTTTGAACCACCCGGCCTTTAAAGAGAATCTCCATTCGATCCAGTGAGCCGGCTGAAGAAGCCTCGGCATGGATTTTCAGCCGAGAAGGTGCACTGAGTTTCACAGAGCCTCCGACTTCCTCGCCATTCACTTTGAGAAAAAGCATCGGTCCATTGGTGCCGAAACTTCGGCCTGCCTTCAAGGCTCGGAACCAATGAGCATAACTGAAAGTGCCGTCCAATCGAACATAGACTCTATTGTAGCCGAGTGGCGATGCCTTCACGCCTGATGCGCTTCCTGCCGACACCGGGATGCGAAATCCGCAATTCAGAAATCGATAGTAGACTTCCATGGACCAAAGCGGCAGGCCTGCCATGGTGTCGAACTCAGGTCGCTCCTTAGGAATCATTCCCCAAGGTATGGTTTCCAGTTCGACACCCTGGCGGTTGAAGTGGTTGTGGACAATCCCGGCAAAATCCAATTGTCCTAAGGCGACCAGGACACAGGCATCGCGCCAGACGATTTTTTCGGCATCAACATAGCCACCCTGTTCATGGGCGGCTCGACAAAATCGATCGTTAGGCGGGAAAAGACGGTCGCCCTGAAACGGTATGACCGACTTGAGACCCAGTAGGTCTACGGCTCCAGGTCCCCACTCCAATCGTTCTACTTCCTTGTCAAGAACGCTGAACACATGGGTAGGATCCACCTGATGGATTGCCTGAGTCGTCTGGGGCGGCTGTGAGATTGGCTTATCCTCCCAGATCCAATCTGTAAGGGTTGGTGCCAGGTTTAAGTCTTCAGCGAGGAGAAGAGAAGGCATCTCCTCGAGCTTGCGGTGGTTGTGCAGATCGGCCGAATACCAGCCCAACTGGTTCATCGCAATCCAGCGCTTCAAGTTAACTTGGGTCTTTGGCTTTTGTCCCTCTCCGACTTCGATCGACGAGGTCCAGGGTAGGTACTCAGGACCCCTCTCCACCGCAAGGCTGTAATTTCCGGGAGGCAGCCCAATCTGGAAGGAACCCTGAGATATAAAGTGGTGCTCATTATACTTCTGGTAGGTGATGGCGCCGGTGGGTACTTGCAGAGTGCCATTTTGGTCCAGGAGGTAAATTCGGGCTGGAACCATCTGGTGTGAAGCGGCATCCCTGATTTCCACCTGGAGAGTGCCAGAGAGCGACGAAATAATGGAACTAGAACTATTGGCTTCCACACTTGACTGGACATACTTTTTGAGAAAGGCAACCACCTGGTCAAAGGCCTTGGCGGTTTGAGAATCTTTCAGCTTCCAGTCAAACCCATGGGCCCCACCGGCAATCGGGATAAACTCTGAAGGAACGCCGTTTTGCTTGAGTTCCTTGGCCATCTGCTCCGACTGCTCGAATGGAACATCCGTGTCTTTGTCGCCATGAAGAAGAAGTGTTGGCGGGTAGTCTCCAGAAACATTACGAAGGGGGCAATAGGCGTCAAAGGCTCTTGGCTCAGTCTTGGGATCGTGCCCGACAACTTCCTTAGGCCAGAGGCCCTGTTGGCGGCAATAAAGATAGAATGGCCAGCGGTTTTCCTCTTGAAGAGGTTCTGATATCGGGATCTTCCCCACGGCGGCGTAGGCTTTTTCTTTAGAGACAAGTGGCTCTTTCAGATAAAAGGGATCAGGATTGCTGTACCAGGCTCCCGCGATATCCCCATATCCGTAAAAGGAAACAAGGGCCTTGGGCCGGGGTTGGAATCGATATCCCGCAGTTAAAGTCAGGTAGCCTCCAGCTGAGTGGCCCACCACAGCTATGCGGTTAGGATCGACTTGGAAGATCTCCGGGCCTTTTTCACGGACCCAGAGATATGCGTCCTCCAGATCCGTAAGAATCTCAGGGAGCTTAGTCTCCGGTGCCAGGCGGTAATCGACAGAAACCACTACAAAACCTGACTCCAGGTATCGTTGGAGTTGTTCCTGATTGATTCCTCCCCGGTTTCCAAAAATCAGCGCCCCCCCGTGAATCCAAAGGATAGCAGGCCTTACTTGGCCGTCCGGCTTACGATAGACATCCGCTCGGATAGGAAGGGAACTTACCGTTTTGTAGGTGTAGGTTTGTCTGGTGTACTGAGGGTCAATTGGAGCAGGGACAATAAGTGGGCTGGCAGACAAGGAACAAAACACCCAGGGAAACACACATCCAAAGATCAGATTCGTTACCAGCCGAAAATGACGGTTTTTCTTCTCACGCATTGTCAAGCCTCATGATTTCCTCTTTAGATTTCTTTCACCGCCGGGACCCCGGCTCTAACCGTGATTTCCCAAACTAACGTTTTAACCTGACCCCCATCGGAAAGAAACACTCGTCGAAGCGGCAGTTCTCCTTCGGTCAATTGAATTCTGAGTGCGCGGGAGTCCAACGTGACAACGCCGAATCCGCTAGCGGTAGAGAAGAAGCAACTGAAAGGGCGGACCCTCAGTTTTGGACCAACCCATAGGCACTTCTCTACCGCCGAATAACGGAACCCCGCCAAGGATCCCAGCAAAGCGTAACTGGACATGGCCCTGGCGTAGTAATTTCCACATTCATATTCGTTCCAGGGATTCCGAACCCGGCCATCGTAGCGGCTGCGAAGAGCCTTGACAAGGGTCAACCCCTCAGTTACAAACCCCTCCGCAATCAAGTGGGATGCGACCTGGTACTCGATTCCTGTCCAGACCTCATCCGAGTAAACAAAAGGCAGCGTGGGCTTCCCGCCCTTGGGCCAGGAACAGAGTAGCAGACCCGGCTCACGGCCCATTGCATACCCGGGGCGCTGAGCATTGGCATGTTCACTCAAGTCGGTCCGGAAGTTGTTCTTGAAGATGGACTGTAACATTTTGCGGGCGTTTTCCCGGTTTAAGGGGGTCTCGATGCCATAGATCCTGGCCATCCAGACACCAATGACACCGTCGGACAGGCACCCGCTGCCGTATTGGTACTTGGGCCCTTCGCGCTTCAACAGTTGCTGCATCTCACTGCTGTTCTCGTCCACTTTGGCTACCAGTCCTGCAAAAGACTTGTCCCGTAAGCCCTGGTACTGCACCTGTTGCTGGTAGTATTCGCCATTGAACAATTGCTCATCCATGAACCGGGCGCATTTTCCGGCCAACTCTTCGTAGAAACGGGCCTGTTCGGCCTTGCCCACAGCCCGGGCCATGATGACCAGGGCCGACAGGGCCCCCAGGTAAATGCTGGTACACATACCGTCCGGCCCCCAGAATTCTATATCGTAAGTGTTGTGATGGGGTTCAAATAGTCCTCCCTTATGGTCGGGGTCCCAGGTGCGGATGCAGTAATCCAGGCTACGCTTGGCAAGGGGGTACATCTTCTTAAGCCACTCCAGGTCGCCTGAGATCTGCCAGTCCCGGAAGACTTTCATAATGCCGCCCAGTTGTCCATCCGAGGCGGCATGAAAATCGTGCTTGGGTGGACCATCGGGAAGGGCTGCGCGAAAAGTTACGTGTCCTTCCTCGTTCATGGATCGCATGAGTTCCTGTTCGCGGAGAGTACGTTCCAATTGGGGGAACAGGTGCGAGAATGCTTGTGCGTAATTCCAGACATGGGTACAAGTGCCATGACAACAGCCTGAATCCGCAAAGCACCCTTCCCAACCCCAAAGGTTGCCGTTTTCCTCACGCAGGACCGTGGGAGACTTGATTATGGCCAGATTAGACGAAACGGCATCCAGCACGTACGGGGGCAGCGAGGAAGAAAAAAGGTCATTCTTGAAGGCAAGGGTACGGTCTCGCAGAGACTGATAGTGGTCATAAACATATAATGCAACCTCACGCGCATCCTTCCACTGGGACACATAGTATGGTCTCCAGGCTGCCGGTGCTCCTTCCGGCAGAGTTCGACAGCCGGCTTTATCCTTGCATTCTTCGGAGCATTCTTCGGAAGGCGGAGCCTCAACGCCGCCAGCCTGCCAGTAGCAATTTGGGATGTACCAGCTGATAACAAGAGGATATGTGATCTTATCTCCTGGTGCCAGTTCTCCCTCGAACAGGATCGACCCCCCATTCCGCCCCTTAGTGTCAACCTCGTTTGATCCCTGGTTAGAAGTAAATTTCCCGGAGGAAACCTCGCGCCACAGGGCCGAAAGTGAGTCGAAATCCCCGGTGGAACTTCGGAGCCACATGGCTTTGATTATTGGCTTTTGTCTCATGGACAACAGGCAAGCGCTTCCAAACCCTTCGGCATTGGGCTTCTCGGTATTGGAAAAGAAAACACCGCGATCTGGGATGGCTTCATTGCGGCTCGTTCCACCATCCTGGCCACAACCCACTACCAGGTGGGACAGGTGATAAGAAAACTGAAACTCGACTCTTCGTTGGGTCGAATTTTCGAATTTGTATTCGAGGACGACACAAGGAATTCCTGAGTTCCTGTCATCGAGGGGAATGAATGGATTCCAACCCGTCACAGTGACGTTCAAGGGAACTTTGGGGTCAGAGAGGGAAACCTCTCCAAACGGGAACTCGCCTTTAAAAGTACTTTTCTCAAAACGAGGAAACCCTTCATGACCGCCGCGCCTGTAGCCTTGTCCCTGCAAGCCCTGGTCGAAAATCTTCTCCGGAGGGAGTGGCCCTTCGACTAATCTCGTAATCGGTGTAGCTCCGCGGATATGCAACAAGGCAAAGGCCGCCTCCGATGGAGCAAAGTGTGCATCAACGGCGGTCGTGCTGGGCCGGTTCCGAATCGAGAAGTCCTGCATCCCCCCGTAGCCATTCAGGCAGATACAACCGGTTCCAATCCCTCCGAGGGGCATTGCTACTTGAAGAGAGTGATTACCGGAAAATGTCCTTTGGGGCCCAGGCTTCAGAAGCTCAGCTGGCGTGTAGGGTCCGGGAGTAATTACGTTTTTGCTACCTCCTTCTTTCTCCAGGGGTTGAGGCCCCCAAGAGGACGCCTTAACTTCAGCGGCAGCACCGAGTGCAGCGGCTGAACTGGCGATCATGAATTGGCGGCGACTGAGTTTGTTTAGGCTTGGCATAAGACCTCCGGGAATTCCAAAGAGAACCATTCAGGAACTTAATAAGGGACACCCTACATAATAAAACTATGGAGAAAGAGATCTAGCGTAAGATGGCAATTCGAGCTAAGCATTCCGCTTGAGGTGCAAAAGTAGGAAACGCACACCCTAGAATTCCTTTTCTGTGAAATAGGAATCCTCATTACTACCAGGGAACGGAACGGCTTCCGTTCCTTACGAAATGGCATTCCCAGCAGATCCATTCATTCACACCGCCAACTCCACGATCAACATTTGTTCTGAACCATCCCGTGTTTCCACTAAAACTTTGCCATCAGAGCCAACGGCGAAGCTTGGACCAACAAACTCAATGCTTGGATGGGGACGGCCAGCCTGGTTCACAAAAAGCGCACAAAAACGACAGTTGTGGGCCAACTGCGGAATGTAAGTATAAAAGTCGTCCCGCATCTGGTCATGCGTCTTCCATTTGTAGTTGCCGGTCTTCTTATGGTAGGCAACGATCTCCTGCATAGATTGATAGTCCATCACCTTCCCTTCTTCGTCCATCGCATCCGAATCCCAGGCATGAGGCATTAGCACCACTTGAGCCCCCTGCTGCCCATAATGCTCCAGAAGTTCTGGATACTTGTTGTCCCAACAGATAGCGACCCCCACTTTACGCCCGCAGAATTCAAACATTGGCCGGGCAGTGTGGCCCTGCCAGAAAGGAACTTCCAGGTTTGGAATGTAATTCTTTCTGTAGACCCCGGCGACGTCCCCGCCAGGATCAATCACGCAATAGGTGTTATAAGGTTTACCCTCGGCTTTCTCAGAAAAGCCGGCTCCTATTCCCAGCCGACCGTTTCTGGCCAGACCGCGAAGAAATTGGATGGAAGGGCCGCTAAGCGGTTCGGCGATACCCCAGACCTCCTCATCCTTGTAGATTCCAGAGACTGTGAGTTCCGGGAAGCAAACCAGCTCTGCATCGGCAGCAATGGCCTCTCGGCAGTAATGGGAGATCCGATCAAGATTGTATTCTATATCTCCCCACTTGCAGAACATTTGGACTAGGGCTGCGATCATGAGTCAATTCGTTCTGTGCCCTTGTGGATCGGACCGATTCGCTGGGTTACTTTGTCATGGCCAAGCGGGCCATTCATGGAAGTTGGCCGTGGGCCAATTGGGCTCGCCATCGCCAATGAAAAAGGCCTCCAGCCCACGAAGTGGGCGAAGGAGAGTAGCCCAGGGCAGAGCGAGCGACGGCGGTCGCGTAGCGATTTTTGGCGAGCGACGCCCTGGGTCATCGTAAACCCCCGACTCTTGCTCTCCGATCAGGCGCGGAGAAACGCCTCTCAGGCGTTTCATGTCCCCGCGCCTGATCGGAAGGTTGAGCTCCATTTGGGAATCTTAATCTCAGGGCATGGTGAACGGCGGTGCCCGCTGGCACCTCGCCTTCGGCTACTGCCTCTCGCCCGCTGTGCCTGGGCTATTTTCTTATGGCTCTTCAGGCCATTTTCATGGAAGGCTCTGCCGATTTACTTGCTTCCTCCCGTTACTGCTTCCCGGTATTCCATCCAGAACACGGAGGCATTCCGCAATCCGGCTTCTTTCAACACTTGCAGATCCTCAATTAGCTTCAACGGCTGATCGTGGTCTTCGGCTTCCAACTTATCCAGGAAGCGGTAAGTGGACTCATAGTCTGCAAATCGCGGATCGCAGCGGGAGGAACGCTGAACAATCCCCTGAACACGAATTTCCTGGATTCTCTTTTCAATTCCCGGATCCGAAGCGACAATAAGGTCCGCATTCAGGAACCAGCCTCCAGGTTCAAGATAACGGTAAACTTGCTGGATTACTGCAACTTTCTCTTCACGGTTCAAATGATGGAGCGCATAAGAGGAAAACGCCAGCTGGCCTCTTTGGCCGCTGATGATCTGGCTGAGTTGACGGAAATCGCCGATCTTGAATTCCACACGATCCGCTTTGGTCTCCAACCTTACTTTGGCCAGTTCTACCATGGCTTCGGCCCCGTCGATAGCTATAATTCGGGAATTAGGAAAATGGTTCAGAACGGCTTGGGTGAAGAATCCTGTGCCGACACCGAGATCCACTGCGGTAAAAGGCTCCTGCGGTTCAAAGGGTAAAACCTGCAGGGCAATCTCCACCATCTTGGTTCGATTGGGGTGCATCAGGGTCATGTCAGCATCGTACGTTACAACCCGTTCAGAAAGGTTGTAAGCGTCAATGGATTCAGAGTTCATATTTATGAAAATGGCCTTACGGTCCACAATCCATATTTATCAGGTGCTCACCTCGGGGGTGGCGC